>JAJDOJ010000262.1 GCA_022340215.1 Gammaproteobacteria bacterium | reverse complement strand
CGCCTTGATGACGAACGATCCCGGCGCGGCGCTGTCCCTGCTTTGCTTGGGCACCGGTCTTGGGCTTCCTGCCCAAGCCGTTCACTGCTTCGCAGCTCACCCGGCGCGATCTGGTATGTCATTTTCCGGCAATCGCCTAAGACGGCTCGACATCCGGCTACTGGGGTTGTGTCTGCAGCCCGGCCTGTTGCCAGGCATCCAGGCCACCCCGGTACCACAACACATTGGGGTAGCCCAGGTTGATGGCCCGCAACGCCGCGTTGTAGGACATCCAGCAATGTGTGCCCTGGCAATAGAACACCAGCGGCGTCTCACGATTTCCCCCCGTGACCTGTTGAAGGTAATCGCCCAGCTGCTTTTGAGTCTGATCGCTGAAAGTGCCGCCCTCGGATGCCGCGACCGCCGGAATCGCGTTCGGAAGCTTGCTCGGGGCGCCAAGCACATCGAACACTAGGGCCTTGAGTTGCGGCTTCTGCATGAGTTCGTTCACACCCTTGGTCGTAATCACCTGGCCGCCGGGGATCTGGTTCGGCGTGGGCCCGTGCATCGGAGCGGAACGCAATTCGTTCTGCGGCTGAACACCGAAATCCTGCCGCTCCATCTGAGCGAGCGAGTCGAGGTCTCCGCCCATACCAGCGTTCGGTTGCCCGAATCCGGGCTGCTGCCCGAACGCCGGCGTCTGCCCGTACCCGGACGGTTGTCCGAACCCCGGTTGTTGACCATATCCCGAGGGCTGTCCATTGCCGGGTTGCTGCATGGCGCCTGACGGTCGCCCATAGGCCGGCTGCTGTCCATAACCGGGAAGCTGGGTCTGCAATTCCGGGAAGCTTTGCTGGGCAATGGCCGGGGCAACGAGCAGGCAGGCCGGTAGCGCCGACAGACCGGTGATCGCTTTCCTTTTCATCTTCAGACTCCCTCGTTACTCGATACGATTGAGCTCGGTTCCGTTCAGACCGAGATTTTGATAGGGATCAAAATTGAGATCGTTGGTCATCCAGTAGCTGCCGTCGTCCAGCCGGAATGCACGATCATAAGGTATTGGGCAATTCGATGCGGCCCTCCAGAGGATCGTCGTATACCTCCACCTCGCGGATGACCCGGGACCACTTTTCGTGTGACTTGTCCATCACGCTTTGCCGGTACTCCTCCCCCTCCCGGATGATCTGGCTGATCTCGGCATTGGCCTTCGATGTGATGGCTGCACGGTCCGAGATTCCCTTGGCCTGGATCCCCGTGATCTTGCGGTTGGTTGTGCGCATTGATGCGTTGCGACCAGTCGGGATCGAGTTTCATCGATCGCTGCACGGTGTTCATGAGCCTGAAGTCGAGTTCGCCATCGGGCGCACGCATGGCGAAGGCCGGCAGGGACACACCGCTCAGAAATCCGGTCGATGCACCGGAGTACATACTGGACATCCGCGTGCGACTCAGGAAGACGACGGCCTGGATCGACTCCCGGATACTGCGTCCCTGGTAGCTGTAGCCGATCAGCACCTCGCCCGCCTCGGCCCAACTCTGCATGTCACCCATCGGCATCGGGGTGGTCTGGTTGTAGGCCTTCAGATCGGCCGTCAGATCGGGCCGGGATTCCAGCTGACGCCCCCTTGCGCCCGCCAGTCCACCGGAATGAGGAGCGTCAGGGCCGTCATGGGCCGTTCGAAACCCTGCGCATCGACGAGCTCGACCTGCTTCAGCCGCAGCCCTTCGGTCTCAGCCCACACACCGCTGCCCGACAGCAGCAGGATAGCGAGCGTCGTGACTGCGGCGACGCCGTTACATCGTCTCATGAGGCGCACCTCCCCGGACCGATGCCTGACCGATGCATCCCAGCACCTTTTTCGGCCCCAACCTACGCCTCGCACGCCTACGCCTCGCACGATGTCGGGTCAAGACAGATCGTGGACAGCAGAATATCGGTCCGGTTCAGGGGATTTCAGATCGGCGACAGCGATACTCGACGTCTGCCGAGCACCGGGCCATTGCCCGATTTCCATGATGCAAGTGGTCGCACGGTATCGAGATCGGTACATGCACAGTGCGCGGCGAAGACAGGGCAATCGCCTAAGTGCCTCGTCAACGATTATCCGGCGTTATCTCCGTTGCCGGGATACAGCCAGAATAACCGGCCCTACTGCGCCAGTTCACACAACACAATGAAAGAGATGGCCAGTGAAAAACCGGTAAGCGCGTATCCAACCATTGGGATCACCTCGGTTTTTCAGTTGCGAGAGACACACGGCGTGAACTGTAGCCGATCCCGGCAGGATTTGTATAGTTGGGGCTAATACTTACTTCCCTCAATGACAACCCCGACAGTGTTTCACGCTGAAACAAATGACAAACAGAAACGAAACCCACAGACATTCCGGCAACGGCCCTGCCATTGACATCGACGAATGCGATACGCGAAGAAGACGCCAATCCTGCGGGGATGGGCATGTCCCTCGGCCAAATTGGACTTGATTCGTTTTCCGGCTCGCATTATCTTCACATCCCGCGCATGGCAGTCGTACCGACGCCCTGGGAATACCAACCGCTGGTGGCGACCCGCAGCGGAGCTGCGGCTACCCGCTACCGCGGCCCAACCTCGAGGATCCCGCATTGCGGTGGCGTGCGGTGCAAGGTCCCGCCCTCGCCTCGCGGACATCGGCCCGGGCACGTTAACGACACCTGCGAACAACACAACCCTGCATATCTCGTCTGTCCCGCGACAACCGCCGGCCGAAGACCGTTGTACCGATCGCGCGGACACCGGTATGCGTCGAACAGCACAGAGATTGAGGAGAACATCAGGCCGTGTCCATGATCGAGGTAGCGTCGCTGACTCGCAATTACGGTGATTTCGTCGCGGTCGACAATGTTTCATTTGCGATCGGCCCGGGCGAAATCGTCGGTCTTCTTGGCCACAACGGCGCCGGAAAGACCACCATCATGAAGATGCTGACGGGTTTTCTCGAACCCACCGCCGGTCGCATCACGATCGATGGGGAAGCGCTCGCCAATCGGTTGCGGCAGGCGCAGTCCCTGGTCGGGTACCTGCCGGAAAACTGTCCCGTCTATCCCGACATGAGCGTGGTCGACTATCTCGACTACGCGGCGACACTTCACGACCTCCCGGATGCCGACAGGGGCGCCCGGATCCGGGAGGCGATCGCGCGCACCGAACTACAGGAACGGGCGCTCGACCGCATCGGCGACCTGTCCCGGGGACTGCGTCAACGGGTCGGCGTCGCACAGGCGATCCTGCACGAGCCCAAGGTCCTGATCCTCGACGAACCCACCAACGGACTCGACCCCACCCAGATTCAGCACATGCGCGAGCTTATCCGCTCGCTGTCCGAACGGTCGACCGTGATCCTCTCCACGCACATCCTGCAGGAGGTCCAGGCCGTCTGCGATCGCGTCATCATCCTGCGCTCCGGGGAGAAGGTGCTAGACGCCCGCCTTGAGGACCTGCGTACCGGCAAACGTCTGCTAGTGGGGCTGGATGCGGCCCCCGACAATGCGCGCGCAATCCTCGAACCGCTGGAACCCGTGGAGTCTCTGGTTCTCCACGGCCGGGAGAACGGCGAGTACCGCTATGCCCTGACGCTCTCTGCCGAGGGACTGTTGCCCGATGCCTCGACGCAGGTCGCGCGCGCGGCCATCGACGGGGGATGCAGGCTGTACACGATCATGCCGGAGCGGCGTGATCTCGAATCCATCTTCGGCGAGATCTCGGCGCCACGCGAGGTGCAGTCATGAGTCCCGTCCTGCGCACCTTCCGCAAGGAATTTTCTGGTTTCTTCGCCTCGCCACAGGCCTTCATCTTCTTCGGCGCCTTCCTCGCCGTCACCCTATTCGTCTTCTTCTGGGTCGAGCGGTTCTTCGCCCGGAACATCGCCGACGTCAGGCCCCTGTTCGAATGGATGCCAGTGCTGCTGATCTTTCTCGCCGCCGCGATCACCATGCGCATGTGGTCGGAAGAGCAGCGCGCGGGCACGCTGGAGCTGCTGCTGACCTCGCCTGTGCGTCCGCTGCAGCTTGTGATGGGCAAGTTCCTGGCCTGCGTCGCCCTGGTCTGCGTGGCCTTGGCGTTGACGCTTCCATTGCCGTTGACGGTGTCGTTTCTGGGGGACCTCGACTGGGGCCCCGTATTCGGCGGTTATCTGGCGACCCTGTTTCTCGCCGCGGCCTACATCTCGATCGGCCTCTACGTCAGCTCACGCACCGAGAATCAGGTCGTCAGCCTGATCATCGCGGCCCTGATCTGCGGGGTGTTCTTTCTTGTCGGTTCGGACGCCCTGACCGGGCTGTTCGGCAATCGCACCGCCGAGCTCCTGAAGCTGTTCGGGACCGGCTCGCGCTTCGAGTCCATCACCCGGGGCGTCATCGACCTGCGCGACCTGTACTTTTACCTCAGCGTCGTCGGGGCCTTCCTCGCCCTCAACGTGCTTGCGCTGGAGCAACGACGCTGGGCCGGCAACCCTCGAAATGCAAACCACCGCCAGTGGGTGTGGCTGACGGCATTGCTGGCAGCCAACCTCCTCGTTGGCAATCTCCTCCTACACCCCCTGGCGACGGCGCGGGCGGACGTGACCGCGGGACGGATTTACTCGATCTCCGACTCGACGCGCGCCTATCTCTCGCAGCTGCGCGAGCCGTTGCTGATCCGGGGCTACTTCAGTGCCCAGACCCACCCACTGCTGGCTCCACTGGTGCCACGCCTGCGTGACCTGCTGGAGGAATATGCCGTTGCCGGCGGTGACCGGGTGCGCGTGGAGTTTGTCGATCCGCAAACAGATCCGGAGATGGAGGAGGAGGCCGGCAGGAAATACGGCATCTCGCCGGTTCCTTTCCAGACCGCCAGCAAGTACCAGGCCTCCGTGGTCAATTCCTACTTCGATATCCTGATCAAGTACGGCGATCAGTACGAGACATTGGGATTCGACGACCTGATCGACGTGAAGGCGCAGAGCGAGAGCGACCTCGAGGTCGAGCTGCGCAACCCCGAGTACGACATCACTCGCACCATCAAGAAGGTCCTCTACGGTTATCAGGGAACCGGTGAACTGTTCGAGAATATCACCCGACCCGTCGTCTTCCGGGGTTACCTGTCGCCGGCGGATCGTCTGCCGGAGGCGCTGGCGTCGCTCAGAACGGAGCTGGAGTCACTCCTCACGCGGACCCGGGAGGCCTCCGACGGTAAATTCAGCTTCGAGATCCTGGATCCGGACGCCAACGGCGGGGAACTCGGCCATGAGCTGGAACGTGATTTCGGTTTCCGGCCCATGGTTGCCGGACTGCTGGATGACAAACCGTTCTGGTTCTACATGACACTGCACGGCGATGGTCAGGTCGTACAGGTCCCGCTGCCGGAATCCCTGGATGCCGCAGGTCTCGAAAGGGGGCTGGACGCCGGACTGAAACACTTCTCCACCGGCTTCCTGAAGACCGTGGCCCTGGTAACGCCCGAGCCTCCGGCGCCCGTACCCGGCATGATGCCGCAGACCACGGGCCCAAGGTTCGACCTGCTGCGGGAAAAGCTCTCCGAGGAATATGCCGTGCGGGATGCGGACCTCAAAAACGGTTATGTCCCGGAAGAGGCCGATCTCCTGATGCTGGTCGCACCGTCGTCCCTGGACGAGAAACAGATATTCGCCGTCGATCAGTTCCTGATGCGGGGCGGCACCGTGATCATCGCCAGTTCCGCATTCGACATCGATACCCGCGGCTCGCTCAGCGCGGCGAAAGCAACCTCGGGCCTCGAGGGCTGGCTCGCTAGCAAAGGCATCGAGATCGGGTCATCGATGGTCCTCGATCCTCAGAACGCGGCGTTTCCGATTCCCGTGCAGCGACACCTCGGCGGGTTCACCGTCCAGGAGACGCGAATGGTGGAGTATCCGTATTTCGTCGACGTACGTGAGGACGGATTCGACCGCGACAACACGGCGACCTCGGGGATCAACCAGGTGACCGTGACCTGGGCCTCACCGATTACGCTCGACGACGCCGCGCAGGAGGGACGCCGGGTCACTCGCATGATCGAAAGCTCGAACGGATCATGGCTCTCGGAAAGCACCGACATCCAGCCGGACTTCCGGACATTCGGCCCCATCGGGTTCGCGCCCGGCGAGGATCGCGCCAGACACCTTCTCGGCGTGATCGTCGAGGGTGGCTTCGAGTCCTGGTTCCTCGACAAGCCTTCACCACTGGCCGGCACCGCGGAGACCAGTCCCGGTGACGACGCCCCGGAAACGGCCGACACGACCGAACAGCCCGGGTCCGAGGATGATGCCCCCGCGATCTCCCGGGTGATTGGGAGATCGCCGGAATCGGCGCGCATCATCCTGTTCTCCTCCAACAGTTTCTTGAGCGACACGACACTGAACCTCGCGACGGCCGGCCTCGGCACCGTCTACCTGAACCCGGTCGAACTGGTCGAAAACGCGGTGGACTGGTCGCTGGAGGACCGCGGATTGCTGCAGATCCGGGGACGCGCCCAGTTCTCCCGGACCCTAGAGCCTCTGGACAACCGGGAGCGCGCCTTTTGGGAGTACCTCAACTACGCCCTGGCACTGGCCAGTCTGGCGCTGGTCTGGTTCCTGTGGCGACAGTCGAGCACCCGGTCTCGAGCCCGTTACCGCGCGATGCTCGCGGCGGAGGAGGGATGAAACCGTGAAGAGACCCGCTATCTACGCGCTCGGGATGCTACTCGCCGCTCAGCTCGCACTGCTCGCTGTGATGCATGCCAGCGCGAGAAAAGACGGCGATGCCGAAGGCGATGTCCCACTATTGACGTTCGACCCGTCCAGTATCGACACCCTGCGCATCGAGGACGGTGAGGGTGAGGCTGTCGAGCTCGCCCTGAAGGAAGGCAAGTGGGTCCTGCCGGGACTGGATGATTACCCGGCCGAGCAGAAGAAGACCGATGCAATGTTAGAAAAACTGTCCTCGCTCGAACGCGGCTGGCCGGTGGCCACCACCGCCGGGGCCGCCCGGCGTTTCCGCGTCGCGGATGAGGATTTTGAGCGAAAAATCGTTCTCAACGGGAACGGCAGTCAGATCACGGCCATCGTGCTTGGCAGTTCCCCCGGTTTCCGCCGGATTCACGCGCGGGCTGCCGGAGAGAACGAGATCTACTCCGTCGCCTTCAGCGCCTTCGAAGCGGGTGTGGACCCGGCCGACTGGATCGATCGTAGGGTACTGGCCCTGAAGCGTGACGACATCCGCCGCGTCGAGCTGCCCGAGGTCACGATCAGCATCGAGGACGGCAAACCGGCGATCGAGGGACTTGGCGAAGGGGAGTCCGTTGCCATCACGAAGGTCGACGCACTGCTCGGCAAGCTGTCCACTCTGGAAATTCAGTCAGTACTCGGCAAAGCGGCCAAACCCGAGTACCGGCAGGACGAACCGTTGATCGACTTCACCGTAAGCCAGGGCTCCGGCGCACCGCTCACCTACAGCATTTCACGTGCCACGACGGACGAATTCTATGTCCTGAAGCGCTCGGACAACGACTACTACTTCAAGATAGCGGACTGGGACGCCAAGCCGATCCTGGAAGCGAGCCGTGCCAGTCTCGTCGAGGTGGAACAGGCGAAGGAGCCCGAATCCGGGCTCGCGGACAAGAACAACGGCGAAGCCCGACAGACCCACCCTGAGGTGGAGAACGAGACACCTGCGGAGACCGGAACCGCCGAGCACGAAGGCGCGCCGGATACCGAGTCGGACACCGAATCCCGGAACCCGGGGAAGGAACCGGAGACAGCGGAAGAAAACGAGACTTGAAATCCGGCACTGGGCGTCGGAACCCTCGGTTGATTCCGAATCGACCATCCTGATTCCTTCATCTACCTACGGGAGCGCGGCGATCTCCAGAAGCCAGATCGCGACCTCGGCGCTCTGGTCCACACGCGTGTGGTGTGGCTGGTCGGCCATCCAGGTGCCGTCGCTGTCCTGAGCTGCTACCAAGTGCCGGGCTATGTCAGCGCTCAACCTGCGCGGTGCTGAATCGCCGGTCACGGAGGCAAGCTCTGCACTGCCCCAGGCGACCTTGTGTGCAAAATGCTCTCCGACGAGTTGCGGGGCGCAGCGCTGGGCGAAAGGGTCGACTGGATCCTTCCCTGCCACGCGCAACTACTCCTGCTGCCGGATCAAGACCAGGAGCCAACCGGTACGCTCGATCCGCGCCGCCAGTACGCGCCGGCCGTCCAGACCGATCCGGACGGTCCCGGCGCTGTCGGCCTGGCTCAGCACCTGCTCTACCAGAGCATTGATGCTGGCGGCCTCGGACGCCAAGGCACCTTTGGCAGCAGCCTCCCTCATGCCCCGCTCGGTGCGGTAATAGAGCACCGCGGCGCCCGCCTTTGCATTGACCCGATCGATCTCGCCGGCGAGCGCCGGATCGGTGACATCGATGGCCAGGCCGTCGGCGTCGACGATCAATGCGCTGCCGCGGTCGTCGGTGAGGCGCGACAGCACCGATGAGGTGAGCTCCTTGAGCGTGATGTCGCGGGACAACACCCCTAGCAATCGATCGCCGTCGTAGATCGGATAGGACGCGGTGACCATCATGCCGGCTCCGACCAGATCGAGATAGGGCGCTGTCCAGCCTACCGCCCGCTTGTCGAAGTCCGCCGCCTTGTAGTAGACGGTTTCGGTGGGTGTGCCATCGTTGACCGCCTCTTCGATCGGCACGTAGGGATAGATCATCATCGCGTTGTCGGCGGTCGTGACATAGACCCAGGAGAACGGGAAGCTCTCGTAGGCGCTGCGGAACGTCGGCACCAAGCTTTCGAACAGGCCCAACTGACGGAGCACCGCCTTGGTCAGGGTGCGACCGTCGAAGCTGTAGAAGCCCGGGTACGGCGCCTGGAACGCCGGCGGTGACTTGAGATCCGAGGGCCAGGTGCGCAGGCCAGTCGTATGGCCTCGCGTCGTGCGCAGCGCGAGCCAGCGCTCGCTGTCAGGCGGCGTCTGCCCCGCCTGCTCTGTCGCCAGCCGTCCGTAGGTATCGCCGAGCGCGCGTGTGCTGTCGGCAACGGCGCCCAGGACGCCGTCGATGCGGTCCGCCGCCAGCCGCACCATGGTGTCTTCAACGACCGTCAACGCGTCGTCGCACCGCTCGTCCGCGATCGAGACCAGCGGTGAAAGGGGCGACAGCACAAAGGCGGTGACTGCCAATCGAGCAAGCAGGGTAGCTGTTCTCGTCAACTTGACGGCTCCCGATGGTGGTTACGGAAATCTGAAGACGGGCTCGCTCAAATGATCGTCATCGGCTCCACCGGCTACCGCCCGGCATGCTCGAGAACCAAAAAACCAAACCCATTCCGGACGCGATACGATACCGCTTCATCCAGATGACTCCGGCAACCGAACCCGAATCCGGGCACGCACCCTCAAGGGGTGAAACACCCTTCTACCAGGGAATGGCTTTCCCGTCGCGGAAGAATCCACCACTCGGGCCGCTTTCGTCCAAGGTCGCGGCCCACACGATGCCCTGGGCGCCCTGCTCGACGCTACGCTCCGCGTTTGATCCGCCCATGTCGGTGCGCACCCATCCGGGGCAGACCGAGTTGATCTTGACGCCGGTATCCCGGAGCTCGTCGGCGAAGATACGGGTCAGGGCGTTGAGGCCGGACTTGGACAGGCGGTAGCCCGGGCAGCACCCGTTCATGTCGCTAAGCTGTCCCATGCCGGAGGAGACGTTGACCACGTTTCCGCTTCCCTGCATAAGCGGAATCAAGGCCTGCATCAGACGCAGCGCGCCGTAGGTGTTGGTCTCCATCGCAGCACGGACGGTGGCGACATCGGCGCGGAACACACTGGAGACCTCCGTTCCCCAGGGATCGGGAAAGATGCCGGCATTATTCACGAGGATGTCCAGGCGGCCAAAGGTTTCGCGCACGTACGCCGAAAGCCGCATTGGGCCATCGGGGTCGGTCACATCCAGCGGAAAGAAGACCACATCCAGCCCCTCTGCCTGGAGCCGTTCTGCCGTCTGACGTCCCTTCTCTTCAGATCGGCTGGTCATCATCACCCGGATTCCCTGAGCGGCAAGCTGCCGGCAGGTCTCGAGACCGAGACCCCGGTTTGTGCCGGTAACCACTGCGATACGTGTTGTCGTGTTCATGTTGAACGATGTGACGCGGTTGAGATGAATGGCGCGGACGGAGCCGGACTCGTGCGCGGTCTCGTCGAGGCGGTCGATGGTCGATATTGATCTGGAACAGTAATAATAAACAAAAAAGCCCTCCCGGGCGACACGCAGAGCTCGATGCCGGGCTGGCGTAGGCAACCCCGCATGAAGCCAGAGCGGTCCGCGCGGGCCCCGCACGCCCGGGTGCGGGATGCCCTACAATCTCCCGACCGATGGCCCTGTCCACGCCTTCTTCCGCGACGACACCGATTACCGGTCGCCCCCGGGAGCTGACGCTGCGCGCGCTGGTGACCGGCGTCGTGCTCGGGGCGCTGCTCGCTCCCTGCAACGTCTACTCGGGTCTCAAGATCGGCTGGTCGTTCAATATGTCGATCACGGCCCTGCTGCTGGGTTTTGCGTTCTGGATGCCGCTGGCGCGCTGGTTCCGGATCGCGCCGTGGGGAATCCTGGAGAGCAACATCAACCAGACCGCGGCCTCGTCCGCGGCGTCGATCATCTCCGGCGGGCTGGTCGCGCCGATCCCCGCGCTCGCGCTGATCACCGGGAAAAACCTGCCGTGGACGACCCTGACAGCCTGGGTGTTCGCGGTCAGTTTTCTCGGCGTCTGGGTCGGCTGGTACCTGCGCCCTCGCCTGATCGTCGAATCAAGGCTCGCGTTTCCGGCTGGCGTCGCGACCGCCGAGACCATGCGCGACATCTTCAGCCACGGTCGCGAGGCGATGCGCCGCGTGGGCATGCTGTTCGGCAGCCTGAGCGCGGCGGCCGCGTTCAACGCGGTCGATGACTTCCTGTGGCAGATCCCGCGCTGGGCGCCGTCGTTCTCCGCGCAGAAGCTGACCCTCGCCTTCGATCCCTCGCTGCTCCTGCTCGGCTTCGGCAGCATCATTGGACTCCGGGCGGGGCTGGGCCTGCTCGCCGGCGCCCTGCTGGCCTGGGGCCTGGCGGCCCCCGAGCTGATCGACCGGGGTGTCGTGGACGTGGCGGGTGCCGAAAACTGGTTCCAGCCCCTGGTCGGCTGGCTGTTGTGGCCCGGCGTCACCCTGATGGTCACCACGAGTCTGGTCGGCTTCGCGGCCGCACTGCTACACCGGGCCGACAACGTGACGGTCCGTGGCGCCGCCCGCGGCCGCGAACCTGGCCAGGGTGCGCGGCTCGGTGGATTCGCCCTGGCCGCTGGTCTGGCCATCGTGCTGCAGATGCTCCTGTTCGACGTTCACTGGAGCATGGCCGTTGCCGCCATCCCGATGGCCTTCGCGCTCGCCATGGTTGCGGCGCGCGTGACCGGCGAGACCGGTATCCCGCCAATCGGCGCCATCGGTAAGGTGTCGCAGCTCAGCTTTGCCGTAATGGCCCCGGGCAAGCCGGTGACCAACCTGATGACCGCCAATGTCGCCGGCGGCGCCGCCGGCCAGTGCGCCGACCTGCTGAATGACTTCCGCGCGGGACACCTGATCGGCGCCAGTCCCGGGTTCCAGGTCGTCGCGCAGTGCGCGGGGATCCTCACCGGCAGCCTGGTCGGGAGCCTGGTCTACCTGAAACTGATTTCCGATCCAGAGCGGCAGCTTCTGACCCCGGAGTGGCCCGCCCCGGCGGTGGCGACCTGGAAGGCGGTGGCCGACAGCCTGACGCACGGCCTCGGCAGTATTCCCCCCTCGGCGATGTTCGCCATGGCTATCGCGGCGGTATTCGGGATCGTGCTGGCACTGCTCGAACGGCGCATCCGCGGCCCCCGGCTGGTATGGCTGCCGAGCGGCACAACCCTCGGCCTCGCCTTCGTTATGCCGGCGGGTATCTCGATCACTCTTTTCCTCGGCGCGCTCCTCGCCGCCATCCTGCACCGGTTCGCGCCCCACTGGTCAGCTCGCTTCCTGCTCAGCATCGCGGCCGGACTCGTCGCCGGGGAAAGCCTGTATGGCGTCATCAGGGTCTGGTTCTAAGGCGGGAAGCCGGGATTCAGATCGACAATGAGATTGCTTATCATTTGCGCCATTCTGTACGAACTATGGCCCTGTTGTCGCAACACAGAGGACGGATGAAAAGACAAGCAGGATGGTATGTCATTTGACAGAAATCGCCTTAAATACTGATGGAGTGGTAAGCGACAATGAAATACTGGACATAGGCCTTCCTGGCACTCGGCATTCCGGACACGATTCCGGGCGCGGTCGTCGCCGCCGACGAGGATCTTGCATCGGACCGGTGGCGCAAGCGGATCTGCATCCGCTCCTCCGGCAACGTCTACAACCAGTCCCTCGTCGCCTCCATGATCGAGAGCGACGGTGAGGAAGCCACGGAGAAGTGGGCCAGGGGCCTGGTCGCCAATTTCTCCCGTCCACCGTCAGGCGGCGAAGTGTGGCAGCACTTGAGGGAGACGGTGCTCGCCGACTACATCGCGAACTCCCTGTTGCTGATGCTGGGTGTGGCGATCGGGACGCTGGCGATCGGCGTCTCCGCGGCCTGGATATGCCGTATGTACCGCTTTCCGGGACGTCGGCTATTCGAAATGGGCCATGCTGCTGCCGATGGCCATCCCGGCCTATATCCAGATGACCTGACTTCGCGGAATCTACGTCGAGCCCAGTTTCAGCACCCGTAGCATGCCGGATCCGCTTCGCTTGATCCGACCTACGGTTTTTACGTGCTTTCAGTGAGTCATGACTTTGCGTAGGGTGGAACAAGCGCAGCGGTTCCACCGTCATGGGTGTCTGCGGATCCCAACCGGAAAGTCGGTTGAGAACATGCCGGCGCTCTACCCCTCCACCTGGGCCGGGCCGCCTGCCGGCCTGGGCAAGATCAGTACTACCATGGACGAGGCGGCGCGTTCTCTCGGACAGCCGCCGCGGGGAGTGCTGATGCGGATTCATATGCCGATGATGCGCGCCAGTCTGCTCTCCGCGGTGCTACGGGTATTCGTGGACGTCATGAAGGAACTGCCGGCGACCCTGATTCTGCGACCGTTCAACTTCAACACCCTGGCGGTGAGGACCTATGAGCTGGCCACCGACGAGCGTCTGGCCGACGCCGCCAGTTCTGCGCTCGCCATCGTTCTGGCCGGCATCATCCCCGTGATCCTGCTGAGCCGACTCATCAGCCTAAGTCGCGTGTCGCAGGTCGACCGAGATGACGGACAGGCTCGGCCTGGAAGGCGTCGGCGTTGCGTTCGGTGCGACCAAGGTAGTGGAAAACGTTTCCCTGCGGCTTCCGGAGGGACGGATCGGGTGTCTGCTCGGACCCGGTGGTTGCGGCAAGATCACCCTGCTACGTGCCATTGCCGGATTCGAGTCGATCCATTCCGGGGAGATTCACCTGCACGGCCACCGGGTCGGCACCCGCGACCACGCGCTGGCGCCGGAGAGACGGCGGGTCGGCATGGAGTTTCAGGATTTCGCCCTGTTTCCCCACCTCACCATCGCCGACAACGATCCTGGTCACCCATGACCAGCACGAGGCATTCGCCATGGCGGACGAGATCGGCGTCATGAACCGGGGACGTATCGAGCAGCGGGACAGCGCTGGGCGATGAACTGGACCTGTTGTTCTCAAGCGGGGGTGCCGGGATACGCCGACCCTCGGGGTAGCAGCAGGGCGCGGGGGAAAACGCGCAGCCGTCAACCCGACCCGCGCGGCAGAACATGGATCGCGTCGTAGCGGAAGCAGTCCGTGGTGTGATCGTTCACCATGCCAACGGCCTGCATGAAGGCATAGCAGATCGTCGATCCAACGAAGTTGAAACCACGTTTCTTCAGTTCCCGGCTCATGCGGTCGGATACCTCCGTGCTCGCGGGGATCTCTTCGAGAGACTTCCAGGCATTGCGTATCGGGGTGTCATCGACGAAACCCCAGAGGTATGCAGCGAAGCTGCCGAATTCTCTGGTGACCTCCAATGTGGCTCGCGCGTTCCGGAGGGCCGATGCGACCTTGAGCCGGTTGCGGACGATGCCGCGATCTCCCAACAGCCGCTGGACGTCTCGATCCTGGTAGGCCGCCACCCGTTCCACATCGAACCCGTCGAAGGCGATCCGATAGTTCTCCCTTTTCTTCAGGATCGTCGACCAGCTCAAGCCCGCCTGTGCGCCCTCCAGGATCAGCATCTCGAACAGATGCCGATCGTCGCGTGCCGGGACACCCCATTCATCGTCATGGTAGGCGACGTAGAGGGGGTCGCTGCCGCACCAGGCGCATCTCCTTACCAAAGGCAATCTCCCGGGGGGTATGCCGTTGCCGATATCTCACGATGTCCGCTAGTCCGCGGCAGTCACCTCGATCTCGACCATGAGGCGGGGCAGGACCAGCCGCTGCACACCGAGCAGCGATAGGGAAGGCCTGATGCCCGCCGCCGCGATCCAGTCCGAATACACGTCGTAGTTCGCGAGGAACCCGTCGATGTTGGTCGTGAAGGAACGCACGGTGATTATGTTTGCCCGCGTCATCCCGGCCGCGGCGAGCACGGTATCGATGTTCGACAAGGCCGATTCCATCTGCCCCCTGATGTCTCCGGCATGCATCACCCGGATGCCGATCTCCGAATCCGGATCGGGCTCCACGGCCACCTGACCTGAACAGTGCAGCATCCGGCCCGCCCCCGAGACCAGCTCCCCCTGATCCATGTTCCATTTCAGGCCCCAGTCCCAGGGATTCACCGACTCCCGCTTCATTCTCTTACCCTCGCCATAGCGTCGCACCCGATGATATGGATACCTACGATCTTACCCGATTCGCGACATGTTGGGTTGCCTCGGGCCTGGGATAAGGCGATTGCCGGAAAATGGCATACCGGATCGCGCCGGGTGAACTGCGAAGCAGTGAACGGCTTGGGCAGGAAGCCCAAGACCGGTGCCCAAGCAAAGCAGGGACAGCGCCGCGCCGGGATCGTTCGTCATCAAGACGCGACAACAGGCGCATCGTCGAACGATGGAACGGTTGCCGCAACACAGAGGACGGACGAAAAGACAAGCAGGATGGTATGTCATTTGACAGAAATCGCCTAGGGTGTCGTCCCGCGACTGCTCAGCCCGGGGGGATTTCGAAAAGCCGCTCCAGAACCTCCGACTCCGACATCCCCGGAATCTCGACGACCTTCCAGCCGGAGGTCTTTCCCGAGAGAATCCGAAGGCGCCCCTTGGGCAGCGCCAGGGTACGTTCCAGGAGTTTCACCACCGCCGCGTTGGCCCTGCCCTTCTCCGCGGGCGCCCTGACGCGGACTTTCAGGGCATCGTCGAGCCACTCGGCGATGACGTCTTTCGAGGACGAGGGCACCACCTTGATCCGCAGCCTCGTCATGCGTTGTCACCCACATGGATATCCAGTTCGACGGAGAGTCGGGCTGCGGCGATGCCGTCAGGCGCGACGAACCCCCCGTTGACCGGATTGGCCCGCGCAGGGACCGCCGCGCCAGCGACGGCGACGTGCCCATCCGATACGGCTTGCGCATGGGTTGGGTCGTAACCCCGCCAGCCCCCGTTGGGCAGATAGACCTCGGGCCACGCGTGCAGATAGCGCTTGCGCGGTCCCGGCTCGCCCTTCTGGTAGCCGCTGACGAAGCGCGCCGCGATTCCCACCGCGCGACAGCATTCCGTGAACAGCACGGTAAGATCCCGGCAAACACCCTGTCGCCTGGCCAGAGTCTCTTCAGCCGCCTGGTGCTCGCCGGACTCCCTGATGTCTCCAGTGTAGAACTCGTTGATCGCCAGGTTCAGGTCGCTCAGAAATCCCAGCGTGTCCCGATCGGACGCCAGGATCGAATCTGTGAAGCGCTGAGCCGACGGGTGCACCGCCGCCGACAGATAGGTGGTCAGGTGCCCCTGGCATTCGGGTGGGTAGTGAAACGGCACGGAGATCATGTCGGAAGGCAACAGGTAGTCGAAGGCATTGCTGCGCAGCGTCTCGACGGTGAGCGACACGTCGATTAGCAGCGATTCGGTCGGGCGATCGAACCATAACCAATGTACGACATTGCCCTCGCAGTCTATGCCGCAGGACTGGCGCACCGGGACCGGATCGATCTTTACATGGGAGGCGAGCAATACCTGACCCGGATCGTTCCGGGGAACGACCCGCAACTCGTGACAGCTCAGGCGCACGGGCCGATTATAGTGATAGCCGGTTCGATGAAAGATCCGGAATCGCATCCCGTTCAGACACCCGGCCAGGGGGTCCCGGGATCGATCGGCAACATCGTGCGCCGCACTGCTTCAGGCAGCGGTGCGAATCGATTTTTCGCGGCCAACCGGTTCCAGGGGTCGCAGCAGCAGGGACCGTCCCGTCATCGCTGCAGGCTGTCCGAGGCCCATCAGCTGCAGCACCGCGGGCGCGATATTGGATAGACCGCCGACACAGGACAGCTGCCAGACTTGCTCGTCGATGACCGCACAGGGAACCGGATATACCGTGTGCTGGGTCTGTGGCTCTTCCGTGGTCGGGCTGACGAGTTCCTCACAGTTACCGTGATCGGCCGTGAGGATAACGGAGTATCCGGCAGTCCGCGCTGCCGCCAGCACCCGGCCCACCTCGCGATCCAGCGTCTCCACCGCCTCCAGTGCCGCGTGCCAGACCGCCGTGTGTCCCACCATGTCACCGTTAGCGAAATTGACCAGGATAAAGGCGAACTTGTCCTTGGCGATGGCGTCGACCACCGCATCCGCCACCTCCTGGGCACTCATGGCCGGCTTGAGGTCATAGGTCGCCACCCTGGGCGAGGGGATAACGAACTGGTACTCACCGCTGAACGGTTCGGCCCGCTGACCGTTGAAGAAATAGGTGACGTGCGGATACTTCTCGGTCTCGGCACAGCGGAACTGCTGCAAACCGGCCTCGCTGATGACCTCACCGAGGGTGACATCCGGGCGCTCCGGCTCGAAGGCGTAGGGCAGACCGAACTCCCTGTCGTAGGGCATCATACAGGTCACATTCGGCAGCGCCGCATCGCCCCGATCGAACCCCGTGAACGCCTTCAGGGCGAGGGCGGAAACGATCTGCTTCGGCCGGTCCTTGCGGAAATTGAAAAAGACCACTTCGTCCTCCGCCCCGACCGGTTGAAAGGTGGGCAACAGAATCGGACGGATGAATTCGTCGGTATCGCCCGCGTCCCAGGCGCCACGGATCGCACTGTCGGCACCGGCCTCCGTCCGGCCCTTTCCCAGGACTAGCGCCCGCCATGCCAGTTCGGTTCGTTCCCAGCGGTGGTCTCGATCCATGGCGTAATACCTTCCCATGATGCTGGCCACTGCACCGCCAGCCTCGTGCAGCTCAGCCTCGACCCGCCGGAGAAAGGTCAGAGACGCCTTCGGTGCGGTATCGCGACCATCGGTAATCATGTGCAGTAACGGCTGAACCCTCGCCTCCTTGCACATTCGGATCAGCGCGTGGATATGCCCCATCTGACTGTGTACCCCGCCGTCGGAGACCAGACCGAGCAGATGCAGAGGTCGGTGCGCGCGGCGGGCACGGACCATCGCATCGACGAACACCGGATTGGTAAAGAAGGACCGGTCGGCGATAGCGTCGTCGATCGCCACGATGTCCTGGCGGATCACGCTCCCGCAACCGATGGTCAGATGCCCGACCTCCGAGTTGCCCATCTGCCCGTCCGGCAACCCCACCGCCGGGCCTGAGGCATGTAGCGTGGTATGGGAGCAATGCGCGAAACAGGCGTCGAGATGGGGTGTCTCGGCAACGGCGACGGCGTTGTTCAGGCGCGAGGGATTGACGCCGAAGCCGTCCATCACGATCAGTAACACGGGTCGTCTTGGCGCTTTGTCGATCATCGCTTGGCCCTCGCCTTTGATTACGTTGGAATCCAGTGTTTGTTACTACAAACCCGAAAGTATCCCCGCTGCGGGGGGCTGACCTTAAGAATCGCGACTGATGATTGAGGTAGGAAAACTTCTTCCCTACTCCGCCGAATCCCGCAGCATCTCCAGCACGGCCCTGGCCGCGTCACCGGATGAGGCCGGATTCTGGCCGGTGATCAGACGCCCGTCGATCACCACGTGGGGATGCCAGTCCTCGCCTTTCGAGTAGTTCCCGCCGTGCCGCCTCAGCTCGTCTTCCACCGAGAAGGGCACGATGTCCGTCAACTGGACGGCCGCCTCCTCGGAATTGGCGAAACCCGTGACGGCCTTGCCCGCGACCATGGGACCATCCGGGGTTCTCGTGTTCCGGAACGCCGCGGGTCCGTGACACACCGCGGCCACCGGTTTTCCCCGGGCGTACACGGACTCGATCAGGGCGATGGAATGAGGATCCTCCGCCAGGTCCCACAAGGGGCCGTGACCCCCGGGATAGAAGACGGCATCGAAATCGCCGGGCGAGACCTCGGAGAGCTTCACCGTATCTGCCAGAGCGGCCTGGGCCTCGCGATCGGTCTCGAAGCGCCTGGTAGCCTCGGTCTGGAATTCGGGCGCGCTGCTCTTCGGGTCCAGCGGCGGCTGCCCGCCCGCCGGAGATGCCAGTGTCACCTCCAGACCCGCATCCCGGAAAATATAGTAGGGCGCTGCGAACTCCTCCAGCCAGAAACCCGTCCGTTCTCCCGTATCGCCGAGTCGGTCGTGCGACGTCAGCACCATGAGGATCTTAATATGCATCACCTGTCTCTTGCCGTCTGGCCCGCTCCACTCCGATCCTTCACCCCACGGGTCGCGAGGGGGTGCCATGGCATGGTGAAACCGAGATTGCCGGAATTCCTCGAAAGCGGCCAGCGCGAGTCTACTCCATCTGCCCTGTCCTGCTACGATTTAAATGTCAGGCTTTCTCGTCGATCCGCCGGTGTTCGTTCCGAAACGTCTCGAACACGTGGCTTACGACCAGTGACAACGCCCTTCTGGTCATCTCCAGCGACATGAAGGGAGACTTGTGATGCTGTCCCGTCACCTGCTCCGGCAATATGGGGATATGGATGAACCCCGAACAGTGTGGCAGGGCCCGTGTCTCGGCGAAATACCGGCTCGAGTACAGGATATGGTTGCACAGGTGCTGTCCGGCGTAGAAGGAATAGGCGGCCGGGATACCACGATCCTCGAGCACGGACTGAAGTGCATCGGTGCCGGGCAGATTCGACCAGTACGCCACCGGCCTGTCGGGATCGATGGTCTGCCGCATGAACGAGTTGGTCGCGATTTTCTCGACGGTGATCCGGTTGTTGGGCGGTGCCTGACCCGTGTGGATACAGAGGACCGGTGTGTAGCGCTCCAGGAGCCCCTGAAGCTGGGTCTCGAGGCTCTGGTGCTCCGACTGCATCGAAGACTGATCGCAATGAATCACCTCGAAGGCGAGGCGAGACTCCAGGGACACGAGTTCTTCCGGCAGATCGCTCCGCAGCGATTGCACCAGTTCCCCGGAGGCATTCGCGGGCTCGTGGTAGGGCCCGAAACCGGTTACGAGGATCGTGTCGTCGGCCATGGGTGCTGGAAGTAATCGGTATTCGCAGGCGGGGGTACGGGACGAGAACCAGACCGCGCGACCGCACCGAAGGCATCGGGTAGCGGGTGGTCGTAGCCGCCGTTGTCCCCCGAGGAGAGAGAGTGGATCATGCAATTCCGGGAATGCGAGGCGATAACGGACGTCGTATGACGTCACTGGAACCAGCCGTGAGCGAACCGGCGGTGGCGGGAGCGCCGCTGCCAGAGGGCCCGGAAACCCGGCTCACCGAATCGAGGCCAGTAGCTGCGGCCGGCCGGGGATCGAGACCTGACCGACCGGCGTGAAAAAGAACTCCCCGGCCTCGTGCCCGGCATACTTGATCGGGGCGTACTGCGGGTTCTGCTCGACGCGCAGGGTCGCCGCCGCGCGCTTCACCCGGGCCTGTACCTCGCGGTAAAGGTGATATCCCTCGAGGATGCCGTCGTTCTCCTCCAGCACGTCGATGAACGCCTTGGCGAACACGGAGTGATCGCCTCCCCCCGAGTCGAGGACGGGTTTAACGCCGCCCGAGGTCAACACCGCTCGGGTGCGGGCCTGGTTCATGGTCCGATACCACTTCACCTTGGCCTCGTCGGTGAGACCGGCCTCCAGGCGGGCGATCGACGAGCGGGTCATTGAGCCCGAATAGCACGAATCCGCAACGACCAGGACGTGCCTGGCTGCCATCACGTTGAGAATGTCGGTGATGGCGATATTGGAGATCCAGTTGGCCGTACTGTCGGGTTCGGCATCGACCGGTAGCCAGTGACCACGCAGGTTGACCTCGTCGAGTTCGCCGTGACCCGCATAGTAAATGAGCAGGTTGTCGTTCTCGGCGAGTTTCTCGCGATAGTCGTTCAAGGCGGAAAGCATGGTGTATCGATCCGCGTCGATCAGAAGGCGCGTCTGGAATCCGTAACGGGTCTCGAGCAGCCTCGCCACCTCTTTGGCGTCGTTTGCCGCGGTCGAGAGGTTGGTCATGTTGGCATAATGGTTGTTCCCGATCACCAGTGCGTGATAGTTGCCGAATTCTACCGGGGCGGGTGCGCTGCCTTGCGGTTTCGATGCCGCCGCAGCAGCAGCCTGCTCGGCCTGGATCTCACTTGGGATGATGACGAAGTCCACGGCGGCACGCTTGCCCGATTCGTCAACGGCCACCACATTGACTGCGGTCTGCGGCTGCTTCACCGGCAGACTTACCCGGAACAATCCACCGGGGTCGACCTCACGTACCACATCGTTGATGCGGAAGGACATGAGCTTCGCGGCGGGGTCGACCCGGCCGATCAGCTCGAGCTCCTGAATATCGGAATGCAGTTGAATGCTGGGCGTACCGCGCATCACGGCGAGCGGCGGCTCGATGATCTCGATCAATGGTCCGACGGGTTTCGCGCCGATGACCGCGGCGATTTCGGTCTGTTCCCTCTGCGGACCGGCACCCTGGGCAACATCGTTCTTCAGGCTCGCGATCTCCGCTTCCTGCCGCTGAAGTTCGGCTTCCCGCGCCTGCAGTTTCCGCTCGAGCGCCGCCGCCTTCTCGTCGGTCTCGGCCGCGGTGGCCAGGGCGGCATTGGCGGCGGCCAGTTGCGCCCCCAGTACCGCGACCTCCTGGTTGCGCTCGTTCAGTGCCAGTTGCAGCGAGCGTTCTGCGTCGTTCGATTCGGTCAGCTTCGCCTCGAGTTCCGCCTGCTGCGCGCGCATGCGAGCCTCCGTTTGCGCGATCTCGCTCTCACCGGCGCGCAGCTTCGCCTGCAGCGCCTCGATCGTCGCACGCAACTGCTCGGAATCCCCTCCAGCCGCGTTTGACGCCGTCAAGGCCTCCTGTGCAGACGACAGCTCGTTTTCCGCGATCTCCAGCTCGAGCCGCCGCCTGTCCCGTTCCTGGCTGGTCTGGATCAGATCCTCCCGCAGACGCGCCGCCTCGAGTTGCTGGCTGGCCAGCTTACCGGTCAGACGCGCCTGTTCCTCGCGCGCATCCTGAAGCTGCACCTCCAGCTCAGCCTTCTCGTCGCTGCTCGTGGCCAGCTGCACTCGCATTTCCGCAACCTCGGCGCCGCTCGTCGCCAGCTCCCGCTGCAGCGTATCGATGCGCTTGCCTGCCTCGGCGATCTGTCGATTGAGCGCCTGTTCATGCGCGCGATTGTCGCGCTCCAGTGCGGCGACCTCGCCCTGCCGGGTCTGCATCGCCTGCTCGAGCTGCGCGACCGTCGCCTGCAGGGCCAGCGCCTCGGCACCACCACTGCCCCGCTTCGCACTCAGGCGCCCCCTGGCCGCATCGAGTTCTTTCTGCAGGGCCACCAGCTCTTGCTTTCTGCCCTCGATCGCGGCAGTCGCCTCGGCCAGTTCGCGCGCCAGTGAACCGCCGGCGAGCTGCTCGTTCGCCAGCTTCTCGATCAGCCTTTCCTGTTCGTTCCGGGCGGCGTCCAGCTCTGCCTCGAGCGCCTTGCGCTGCGCGTCGTCGAGACCCGGAGACACTGCCACGGCGCCACCAGCGGCCGCGATCGCCGCCCTGCGCTCGTTCAGTTGCCGCTGCAGTTGGTCCCGCTCGTTGCGGGTACGCTGCATCTCGGTCTGGCGACGGGCCAGTTCCGACTCCTTCGCGTCGAGTTCACCCCTGAGTGCCCCGACCTCCTGCTCCAGGCTCGCCGTGCGCGCCACCGCCGCCTCGCGCTGCGCGACCTCGATCGAGGAGACATACTCCAGCTCACCGTCGGTCAGGCCCGACGCCCGGCGATACCAGTTCATTGCCACCGACAGGTCGCGCGGGACGCCCAGCCCGCTCTCGTAGAGATAGCCCAGATTGATCTGTGCCCGCGTGTTGCCCTGTTCGGCCGCCTTGCGGTACCAGCTCGCGGCTATGACGTAGTCCGCCTCTATCCCCAGACCCTTTTCGTAGATCTCGCCGACATAGTTCTGCGCTTCCGCATCCCCTTCCTGCGCCTGCGGCAGCCATACCTTCAGGGCCGTGGCGTAGTTCGCACGATCGTACGCGACATACTCGCCACCCCGGATCTCACAATCCACCGCCGAGGTTTTCACCGGCCGCCGTGGCGTGAGATAGGTCATGCCTGAGCCCAGCTTCCTGATCTGCCCGGGCAGCAGGCAGTCGACCACCATCAGGCTGTCGGCATCCCCCGTCGCGGCCTCAGTCTGGCGCTCCATCGCGGATTGCGTGGCACAACCTGCGGCGAATACCGCAATCGCAATCAATAGTGTACGTCTCATTTTCGCAGTCCCTCTAAACTCGAAAACCGGCTGGATGAACACATCCAGCCTGGAGTCGGAAGTGACCCGTGGAGCACTTCCATCGATAGCCGGCGGCATCGGGGCCGGCGGTTCGAGAATCGTTGTTTGCAGGCAGGGCCGCGGCAACGAAACGCCCGGTCCGGCTCTGCTGTCGTCCCAATATCTGCCCGATCGGCCTGGGGATTCTCCCATCGGTCACCGACAATTCCACCGGGCCACGCCCCCCGGCGACACTCGTCCCTAGAGGGTTTGAATCCCCGGCCCCCGATAAATTCACCGAATCGTGTCGTTACAAGACGCGACTGACATCCAGCGGGTCGTCGCCGTAAAGACGCAGGCATACAAACCCAAGCAAAATCGAGGCCGAATGACCAAAGTTACGGAATCATACCTAACAAATTGATATTAATTGTATTTCTGCGAAACCACCCGTTACAAACGCCTCAGAATTACGAAATGGACCAACATTTCCTCGTCAATTCGTATGCAGAAAACCAACAAACCCGCCGATCGGACTCGGCGCGATGGCCGACCGGCCCGCGGTACCAACGGTCACGGGTTCAGCTCCCGGCTCCGGATTCGATCCTCGCGATGGCCTCCTGGGCCCGGAGGTTGGCGGGGTCCAGTTCCAACACCATCCGGTAGGCCTCCAGGGCATTGGCCCCGGGCGGCTCCGTCAACCGACCGACGGTCTCGTGGGCCTCAGCGATCCCGAGAAGCCGGTCGACCTTAACGCGCAGTTCCCCCTTGAGATCCTGCGATCCCGCCTCCGCCGAATCCGTATCGCCGCCGGGCGCGGGATCGGCCGAAACGACATCGGCCGGTGTCGCCCCCCCCCGTTCTTCCGGCAACCCGCCTGATCCGGGAATGCCGGCATAGTAAAGGAAAGCGAGCAGTCCGAGGCCGATTGCTGCGACCGCGACAGCCAGCCCCCGGACCCAGCCAGGCAGCCCGCCTCCCTCGTCGGCGTCAGAACGCGCGCCCTTCGGACCGGTTGCCAGACCCGGCATCGCGCGGGTCGCAGCCGATGCCGGGGCGCGGGTCACGGCGATCCCCTCGGGTAGCCGGCCCGCCTCGATGGCTTCGATACCCCTGATCAGGGCTTCGCCGTCGGCAAACCGGTCGTTCGGCTTCTTGGCGAGCATCCCGTCGAGCAGCGGCTGAAAACGTTCGAGTTCCCCGGGGAGTCGAGGGATTTGGCTGTTGACGTGCAACAACGCCGTCGAGAAGGCATCGTCTCCCTTAAAGGGTTTCTCGCCGGTAAGCATCTCGTAGAACACGACGCCCAGGCTGTAGATGTCCGAGCGTCCGTCCATTCCCTGACCCACCGCCTGCTCGGGACTCATATACTCGGGCGTCCCGACCGTGAACCCGATCTTCGTCAGCTGGGTCTCGGAATTGAGCGACTTGGCGATCCCGAAGTCGGAGAGCACCGGCTCCCCGTTCTCTCTGAACAGGATATTGGCGGGCTTCACGTCCCGGTGGATGAATCCCAGTTCGTGGGCGTAACCGAGCGCGCTGGCGACATGCCGTAGAATATCGAGCGGTCTTTCCTGTGATACTCGGGACTTGATGCGGTCCTTCAGATTGCCGCCCGCGACATACTCCATGGCCATGTAGTAGTGCTGGCCGTCGTAGCAGCCGATGTCGTGGATGGTCACGATGTCCGGATGACTGCTGACCTTCGCGATGATCTTGCCTTCTTTGAGAAAGCGCTCGCAGAAGGCGTGATCGGACACCAGGGCCGAATTCATGACCTTGAGCGCGATCTCCCTGTCCAGGTTCTCCTGAACCGCAAGGTAGACGGTCGCCATCCCGCCCTCGCCAATCCGGGACTCGATCCTGAAACCGGGAATCTCAATCATCGACGACATCCGTGCGGCACGCCCCCCCGGGGAAGCGTCTGTGGTCCGGCAATTCGCCCCAATGCGGCCTGCATCGATCCGTGAGCAGTCCCGGTTCGAGATACCGGCGTCATCGGAGCGTGATTCTGGAAGTGTAGTGAATTCAGCGCCGTGCGGCGCGACTTTCTGAAGCGTCAGAAGCGTATGGGGAGCGCTCTCGAGACTCCTCAGTCCTCAATCGAAGGGACCGTGTGGCCGGGGGCGGGACGACCGCCCCCGGTGTTCCTGGCTAAAGGCCATCGCATTCCAGGCGTGGATACCGTCAGAACTCTCCCCGGACTCCGAGGCTGAAGACGTTATCCGTGATGTACTCCAGTCCAACCCAGCGCTCGTAGAGAAAATAGCCTTGCCATCCACCCTGGAACACGCTGGACAAACCGACCCCGATGGTGCCCCAGTTTCGATCGGGCGCCTCGGTCACGACGGGCAGGAGGGTGGGACTGCCCCCGACCGGGATGAACTCGTTGACGTACTGCGAATTGATGGTACGCGAGTCGTTCAGGAACTCGTGGTGCCACGCCGCGCGCAGATACGGCTGCAGGACGCCGAAGCTCTGGCTCATCGCATAGGCGCCTTGGAAACCCAGCACGGTCTGCAACGAGTCGAAGTCCTGACTGTCCACCTGCAGGTTGAGCCCGCCGGCGCCGGTTTCGGTGTAACCGTCGATGTCGGCGTTGAGATAACGCAGGTCGAGGAACGGTCCATAGTTCCAGGCCCCCGTGTCTATGTCGTAGCCCACGCCTCCCGCGATGTAGAACTGATTGCTGTCCGGACTGGACTCGGCGGTCACCGCCTGGGGGGCGATGTTCGGGTTGTTCGACGGAATGACGACGCTGCGCTGGAGGTCGAAGTTGTTGCGGGAGTATCCGAAGATGCCGTGCAGATTGAACCGATCGAGGTAGTAGAGGCCGAAGAGGGCCAGGCCGTACCCGTTCGCGTCGGAATCCCCGCCGGAGACATCCGTAGACTGGGTAAAGCTGGAATTGAGTCGGGTGTAACCGAGCGCGGCACCCGCCACGACATTATCCGTGAATCGATAGTCCACACCGGCGGTGATGCCGATGGTGTTGAAATCGAAACCGTCCTCCTGGGCCGTCTGGTCCTTTTCGCCGAAACTGCCGATCAGATTGACGAACCCGCCCAGTTTTTTAACGGGCGAGGCGTCGTCGGCACTGGCCGCGCCACCCCGCTGTCCGGCGCCCGCCAGCAGGGCCCGGCCGGGCGCACCGATCCGGGTGCCATTTTCGTTGACCTGGGCGATCGAGAACCCACCGCCCCCGGCGGTCAGCTCGGAGATCCTGCCCATGATATTGGCGACCTGCCCGTTCGAGGTGCGCGTGGTGACCGTGTTGGTCATCGCGATCTCCTCGGTGGCGGCATTCTGGATGGCGCCGTTCAGTTCGCTCTCGGGTAGATTGAGACTGTCCGAGGTCGGTCCACTCCCCGCGATCTGGTTGCCGTTCTGCACCATCGACCGGCAGGTATCGAAGAGGCTCTGCTGCGTGGGGTTCTGCACGTTATTTCCACGATCAAATCCTGCGCAGACCGTGGCGATCCCGTTACCCGTGTTTGACTGCAACTGGGTCTGGCCAGGAAGCTCACCCAGAGTGGCGGCATGACCCGCGCCCGCCAACAGCATGGGAAACGTGGCTGCCACGGCAGATTTGACCCTCGCGTGGCTGATCGAAACACCGACGCGGGGCCGCAACCCGGCCCGGGTACCGGTACCTCCTGAAGTTTTCATCGTCTGCAATCCCCCTGATCGTTTTGAATATGCCGGGTACGGGCCGGTTTGACGGACCGGCTGGTCGAAGTTCGCCCGGGCTCTCGATGCATCCCCAGGCTCCAGCACAGAACCCGTAGTCACTGAGAGTAGTCACTGAGAAAGCTCCGTCTCCGAACCGTTCATGGCAATCCGCCGTCCGGCAGGCGGAAACAGGACCACCGTCGCGAGTGGCCACATCAAGCACACCCCTCGCATTGAACTGCGGATGGGAGGATTTCGCAAGTTCACCTGAAGGACAGGGGGCAGCTCGAGCCCCGCCGTTCTACCGGGTGGTCTCCGGCGGATACCGCATCCGCAGACGACACACAGCGAAGCACGTCCGGCCAGATCTCCCCCCAGCAGCAGGCGTGATCGAACCGCGGCACGACCCGGAACACGGCGGCGGATTGGCTGGCGCTCACGCCGCGTACCATCTCCGGCGGCACCACGGTGTCATTCTCTCCCACCAGATGGATCTGCCGGATGTCCGGATCGAGCGGCGGCTGCTTCGCAGGGTTCAGCGAATCGTCCAGGGGACTGTAACCGTGAAGCGCGGTCCAGGCGTCGGTGTCCAGATTACCGCCCAGCGTGACGACCGCGGCGGTCTCTTCGAACCGCCCGGCCAGCAGCATCGCCAGGGCACCGCCGCCGCTGTGGCCGATCAGTACCAGCCGATGGGAATCGAGTTCCTCCATGACCCGGTGCAGCGCCTCCCCGGTGCTGTCGAGCACCGCCGGGGAATACCTCGCCGAGGTCCAGTACATCGGATCGCAAGCCGGATCGTCCGCCAGGCCGAGGTAACAGGGGCGCCCCAGATAGACACTCCTCGCCCCGTCCAGTGACATCAACCTGAGCAACACGGGATTTCTCGGTGTCGGGTCGCTCGCGATCCAGCGTTCCCTGATCCAGGGGGAACCGTCGCCCTCCAGATAGACATGCAGGGTACCGGAACGCCCCGCAGCCTGTTCGCCCCGAGATTCATTGAAATAGACAACGTGCCGAAATGCCCCGCCCGAGACCACACGACGCGCAAACCCCAGCTCCCTCGCCTCGGCATCGATCCGCTCGGCCGGGGTTGCACAACCCGCCAACACCGCCAGCAGGGTCAGATACACCCAAGCCCTTGCACCGGGATGCTCCTCCCGGAAGCGGAAGATACCGACCACGTGCGCTTCGACGAACATCGACTTGAGATTCATCCACGCTAGAATACCCTTTAGTCAGCAAAACAAAGCGAACCGTCCATGTCGATCTACAAGTCGAACGTCCTGCTAATCGGGCGTTCGCTATCCCGCGCCGTTCTGCCGGCAATAACCGCGTTGTGGCTCGCGTTTGCGCCCCTGCTCACTGCGCATGCGGCGGGCGGCCCGCTCGATATCGTCGTACTGCTGGACAACTCCTCGAGCATGCAGCGACACGACCCGGATTTTCGGGTCAGGACCCTCCTCGAGCAATTCATCGGCGACCTGCCCGCGGACAGCCGGGTGGGGGTCATGCTGTACGACCGGGGCGTGGTGCCAGCGATCCCTCTCTCGCCGGCGGATCGCGACACGGTTGTCGCGAACCTCGGAGGACTCGACTACTCGGGCCGTCATTCCAACGCCGCATCGGCGACGGAGCGTGCGATCTACGAACTGAGCAGCCAGGGGCGGGAGGCGGCCGACCTCGGTATCGTCCTTCTGATGGACGGCCCGATCGACACCGGGGACCCGGACCGGGACTTCGACTATTCCCGCTGGCTGCGGGAGATCCTGGGTGCCGAGGCCGCCAGCGCCGGCATCCGGATCTACGGGATCGCCTTGTCGGAAGATGCCGACATCCAGGTTGTGCAGACTCTGGCCCATACGACGGGCGGCACCTATCTCCGGGCCGCCGGTATCGACGACCTGGGTATGGCACTGAGGACGGTGGGGGTCTCCCTCGGCGGCATCGAGACACCCGCCCGGCAGAGCGAAACCGACGCGGCAATCGCAGAACCGCCGACGCGGCCCGCGACCGCGCCGGCCGTGGTCGAAGCCGAGAGCCCGGGAACCGAAACCCTTGCTGTGGGACCCGGAGCCGATCGCGCCCCACTCGCTCCACCACGGGCGGAATCCGCGGCTATGGACCGGCAGGCGGTAGAACCCGGTGAGGAACCACCGGCGCCGGGTACCCCTGCTCCAATCGCGCGAATCGTCGAGGCGTCCGGCCAGGCCCTCGTCTGGGCAAGACAGAACCCGATCCCGATGGTCGTTGCAGCCGCGCTGCTTGTGGCGGGATTGCTGACGGGGATGCTGCGGCGACGCACCTCCCGGCCCTCTCCCACTTCGGAACCGGAGGTCCCGCCCGGGCAGGTGGCTTTCACACCCCCATGCATGCTAGAAGACGTGAGCGGCGCATCGCGGCGCCAGAACTACGACATTACCGGCAAGCTGACATGGATCAGCCGGGCGCCCGGTGACGAATCCGGAAATGCACGAACCATCGCCATCCGCGACGACCTGATCAGCCGCGACCACGCCGTCATCGAATACCGCAACTATGGCTACTGGATCAGCGATCGCGGCAGTGTCAACGGGACCTGGGTAAACGGGGAACGACTGGTTGAAGAGCGGCGGCTGAAGAACGGCGACCGCATCCGCTTTGCCCGGTTCGAATTTCTCTGCAGCATGCCGCAGAGGGAGGACATGGACGAGACAGTCATGGCAGCCGCAGCCGCGACGGTGATCGCCGAGGCGCCGGCGATGGCGCCCGGAGCCGACCTGCCCCGCCACGGACAACCCGAACCACCGGAACCTTCGGCTGCAGCACCAGCGAGACCGAGCACACCCGCGCCTCCTGCGAGGCCACGGGAGATACCCGGCCACACGCGGGTACCCACCGGCGCACCGCCTGAGGAAAAGCCGGCCAACCCGAGAGAGGGAAAGCGGGCCACACCGAAAGCGGAAGGGCCGAACCTGTTCGCCCGGACCAACACCCAAGAACAACCGGCTGCCGAACCGACCGAACATGAGGCCTCTCCGCGGACAGAGCAGATGCCGGCGCAACCCGTCGAAGTGGAGACATCCTCCACTGATCGCGGCGACGGGGAGAAGAAACCGGAATCCGACGACACCAACGAGACGATTTTCGCGGAAACCCTGAAGCACGCCAATCCGGACCGGGAGGAAGCGCGGGACGGGACTGTTGTCAGGCCGGCGCGCAAGGACTAACCTCAGACTGTTTTCATGCAGGCGACTTTTAGAAAAAATCGGTGCCGCCAGACAAACATCAGAACGGCTCTCAATCCGTGCAGCCACGTACCCCGCTTCATAAAAGACCAATTTTCATAAGCTAATACAAATAATTATAGTGACATATCTGTAAATCCAGAATTTTTGGCATATATCGTGCTTCGTGCCTCTACATAGACTGAAAGCCTTGACGAAACGAACACGAGAGAGCCCCCATGCACGACTACAGCGACCAAAGCCGGACCCTCCAGATCGAAGCGATCAACCCGTCGGACCTGGATCCACCCGAACCCATCGAGGCCTGGACCCTGGAAGACTTCGACGATCTGCTGACAGGCGCCTGAGTCGAGGCAACTGCCTGGCGGGCCTCCACCGGAGACTGCCCCTGGCGCCACCGCGCTCTACCGGATGCCGGAGCGGCATCCGGGCCGGCGCCGATCGCCCACCCACCGGAAACGATCGCTGCGCGCTCCGGATTTCCTCCCACCGATAGTGCGCCGAACGCCGAAAGTGTGGAAAATGCGTATCCTGTAGTGGCGCGAGAACATGCCGTAGTGCGGACGTAGCGCCACTACGTTTTTCACCACCCTCGGCCAGCGTATCGTGATCCAGCAACAATACTACTGGGCGTCCTCGTCCCTCAGCGAAACCGGAAAGGTGCGCGAATACAACGAGGACTCGTTTTTTGACGCCCCCGATCTGGGCCTCTGGGTCGTGGCCGACGGCATGGGAGGACATGCAGTCGGCGATTTCGCCAGTCAGATGATCGTCGACCGGGTCGCTGGAACACCTTCCGCGGAAGACCTTCCCACCCGAATCCGCACCGTCACCGCCATTCTCCAGGACGTCAATCGCGAACTCAGAACAGAGGCCTCGAGCCGTGGTGTCGGTGTCATCGGCAGCACCGTGGCGATCCTGCTAGCCCACAGTCAGGAGTGCGCCTGCCTATGGGCCGGAGACAGCCGCATCTATCAGTCCCGGCGCGGGAAACTCACCCAACTGACGAGAGACCACACGCTGGTGGAGGACATGGTTGCCGCCGGCATCATGGATCGCGAGGTCGCGGACAGCATCCCCCCGAGCAACGAGATCACCCGCGCTGTCGGCGCCTCGGACACGCTGGATGTGGAGTGCCGTATCCTGGAGATCAAGGACGGCGACACCTTCCTGATCTGCAGTGACGGGCTCTACGGAGAACTGGCCGATTCGGAGATTGCCATGGAGTTGTTGCGCGGGACCTGCGACCGTAGCTGCAAACGCCTGGTCGATCTCGTCATGTCGCGGGGCGCCCGGGACAACATCACCGCGATCGTCACCCACGCCGAAGATCCCAAGAAGGCGGGGAAGACACTGATCAACCCCATCCTTTCCTGGCGCTGAAAGACAAGGCGTTCCGAGGATTGATCGCCGTGCAATGGCACGCCGCCGCTCCCTTCCGCTCGACTTGCTGGAAGGTGAAATCCTCCCGACGCCTTAGGTTATACTCACCGTACATCCAATCGATCGGTCTGTAGCGACAGCGTGATCGACTGGATATTGTGTCAACAGACCGGAGAATCGCATGTCCAGGATTGTCGTCAAGGATCTTGCCGAAAGCATGGATCTGGACCAGAAGGCGATGGAGGCCGTTTCGGGCGGCTCGCGTCGCGCGCGAAGCACTGGCATCGCATACCGTGGAGAGATCAGGAGGGCCCAGACCTCTGAGTTCATGAAACGCGTGATTCGGCGCCGCGAATTGCGCTGATTTCCAGGACTCGCCGGCAAAGCGCCGGCTTCCCCATCCTCGCACTGCAACGCCTCCCTCTACCGCCCGAAGAGGGAGGCTGCCAGGGAAAAGTCGCACCAGACCCGGCAAATCCATCCATCCTGTTTCCTGGAACCCACCAGGCCATGGTTAGATATTCCCGTCTGCACACGCGACGCCTCCCGGCAGGGAGAATATTTCTTACTTTATTACAAGTAGTTACATCCACATATCCTGTGAACCACAAAAACTGGCACGCATGCTGCCCTATTCAGGACATGGACGGTTGATCGTTCATGACCCTTGAAATCAAGCGACCATTCGAATCACAGGAGAATTCATCATGTTGATGCTCAAAGACCTCGCCGAGAGCAAGACCCTGGACCGTGACGCGATGGCCGCCGTTGCCGGCGGTACCAGCTACAAGTGGCCCGGCTTTCCTTTCAAGTCCGTAACCAAGGAAAAGCGGTATGACTTCAGCGCCGACGTTAGTGTTGCCCAGGGCAATACACAGGACCTGGTGAACACCATCAACAACGCCAACCAGTCCGCGTTCTTCAAGAACCCGAGCGTCTACTCCGACCCGTCGCAGGACGCCAACAACACGTCGCACATCGACATCGGCTTCTAAGGCGATTTCTGTCAAATGACATACCATCCTGCTTGTCTTTGTCGTCCGTCCTCTGTGTTGCGACAACAGTGACATAGTTCGACTATGCGCCTGTTGTCGCGCCTTGATGACGAACGATCCCGGCGCGGCGCTGTCC
>JAJDOJ010000261.1 GCA_022340215.1 Gammaproteobacteria bacterium | reverse complement strand
ACCGCCACGGCGCCCAGTGCATGTCCCACGTCGTGGTGGCAATAACGAAAGGCGCGTTCGCCGTACTTCCAGGACTCGCGCCAGTAGATCGAACTGAAGCCGACAAAGAACCCGCCGCTACCGTCTCCGAACGGATCCAGTCGAACCTGGCCGAACCCGCGGCGCTTCTCCAGCGCGTGCTCGAAGACGTTGTAGTGATACAGCGCCGTCTCGGCCTCGATCCCCGCCCCGGCACCGAGCATCACATAGCTCTCGGTCGGGTGGAGATCCCCGCTCGAGGGATTGACGCGCAGCGACCAGCGGTTTTCCGGTCCCGCCTCCTTCCACGCGGACAGCGCCAGGCTGTCGTAAAGGAATCGGCTGAGTGAATGGATATCGACAGGATCTGCCTGCCGTACGCTACCGAAGAGCTCGTCATAACGCGGCCCCGCAACGTCTTCGGGCGGGTGTTCCAGCGCGATTCGCGGCGCCCCTTCGTAGCGCCGGAAGGGATCGGGCTGTGTCGCCCAGTCGAGATAGCCGGGAGAGCGCGCGAACCGGTTCAGCTGATGCTTGGTCCGGTCGTGGTATTCGAGCAGGCGTCCGGCGGGATCGCCGGCGACCAGTTCATGGAACTCCGTCGAATCGTCACTCATACATCGCTTCGATTGAATGCCAGCCGCGCCCCCGGTGCCTCGTCGAGGAACCGTCCCTCGCGGTAGACGAGCCGGCCCGAGACGAGCGTGCCCCGCACCGAGGACCGGAGGGTCCTGCCCTCGAACGGCGACCAGCCGCATTTGTAGAGGACGTCGTCGCGGGCGACTGTTTGGGGTCGATTGAGGTCCACGAGGACGAGGTCCGCCTTGTAGCCCTCGCGGATGTAGCCGCGCTCCCGGATACGGAAACACTCCGCCACGGCGTGACTGCTGCGATACACGATGTCCTCGAGCCCCATCCGGCCGTCGTGATAGAGCTCCAGCAACGCCGGTAGCGCATGCTGCACCAGCGGCAGGCCCGAGGGCGCCTTGAAATAGGTGTTGGATTTCTCTTCCAGGGTGTGCGGTGCGTGGTCCGTGCCGACGACATCGAGCCGTCCCTCGATCAGCGCCTCGATGAGCGCGTGACGGTCCTCCGGTCGCTTGATCGCCGGGTTGCACTTGATCAGCGCGCCCTTCTCCTCGTAGTCGCGATCGTCGAACATCAGATGATGCACACAGACCTCTGCGGTGATGCGCTTTTCGCCGATCGGCGCCAGTCCGAAGAGCGAAAGCTCGCGTTCGGTCGTCAGGTGCAGGACATGCAGGCGCGTGCCATACTCGCGGGCGAGTTCCACCGCCATCGAGGACGACTTGTAACAGGCCTCCGCACTGCGGATCAGCGGGTGACAGGCGAAGGGCACCGTTTCGCCGTACCGCTCGCGGAACTCGCGCTCGTTCGCCTCGATCGTGGGGGTGTCCTCGCAATGCGTGGCGATCAGCGCGGGCGCGTCGCGGAAGATCGCGCGCAGTGTCCCGGGATCGTCGACCAGCATGTTGCCGGTCGAGGCCCCCATGAACACCTTGATGCCGCAGCACCGATCGGGATCGAGGCGGCGGATCTCATCGAGGTTGTCGTTGGTGGCCCCGAGATAGAAGGAGTAATTGGCCAGCGACTTCTCTGCGCCCAGCGCATGCTTGATCTCCAGCGCCTCCAGGGTCGTCGCCGGTGGCTTCGTATTCGGCATCTCCATCAGGCTGGTGATGCCGCCGGCCACGGCAGCGCGGGACTCCGAGCGGATATCCCCCTTGTGGGTCAGGCCCGGTTCTCGGAAATGGACCTGATCGTCGATCATGCCGGGCAGCAGGTGCAGGCCAGCCGCATCCAGCACGATATCGGCCGGCACCGCCGAAAGGTCCGCGGCGATGCGCTCGATGCGCCCGTCCTTCACCAGGACATCGCCCTCGCGCAGTTCGCCCTCGTTGACCACGACCGCATTGCTGATCAGGATGGATTTCATGAACGGTGTTCCGAATTGGTACGGGGACTCGCAGGCTGCTAGAAGCGTTTCGGATTCTATCCTGCATCCCGTCCCGGCGACACCGCAGGGCGGCGGAGATTCTGATCGGCCGCCCTGCGGTGGTATCATAGACGGCTTTCCATCCGACGATGCGTAGGACGCAATGGGCGAGAACCCGATCAAGCGCAACGAACGCGCCGCGGCCGGTGAAGGCCTTCCCTGGGCGGACGTCGTCGCGTCGCTGCCGTTCAACGAGCAGGGCCTTCTACCCGCGGTGGCGCAGCAGTTCGACACCCGTGAAGTGCTGATGATGGCCTGGATGAACCGCGAGTCGATCGAGGAGACCCTGCGAACCGGGCGGGTCTGCTACTGGTCGCGGTCGCGCGGGAAGTTCTGGCGCAAGGGTGAGTCCTCCGGGCAGGTGCAGGACCTGAAAGAGATGCGGCTGGATTGCGACGGGGACACCCTGCTGCTGATGGTCGACCAGACGGGGCCGGCCTGTCATACCGGACGCAGGGGCTGCTTCTACAACGTCGTGAAGGCGGACCGTGTGGTCGTGGACAGCGAGCCGCTGATCGATCCCGACGAGCTCTACGGCAGCTAACCCGCACGGGTCCGAGGTATGTCATGACGCTGTCGCTTCACAACACCATGACGGGTGAAAAGGAGGCATTCACGCCTCTGAACCCTGACCGGGTCACCATCTATGTCTGTGGCCCGACCGTCTACAACTACGTCCACATCGGCAACGCGCGGCCGGTGGTGGTCTTCGACGTGCTCTACCGCCTGCTGTCGCGTGAATACCCCGAGGTCGTCTACGCCCGCAACATCACCGACGTGGACGACAAGATCAACGCGGCGGCCAAGGGAAACGGCGAGCCCATCTCCGCACTGGCCGGCCGCTTCGCCGATGCGTTTCACGAGGACATGGCGGCCCTGAACACGCTGCCGCCGTCACTGGAGCCGCGCGCCACGGAGAACATCGAGGCGATGATCGGGCTGATCGAGCGGCTGATCGCCGGCGGTCACGCCTACGCCGCCGATGGCCACGTGATCTATGACGTTCCCTCGCTGGAGAGCTACGGCAAGCTGTCCCATCGGAAACTCGAGGACATGCTCGCCGGGGCGCGCGTCGAGGTGGAATCCTACAAGCGGAATCCGGCCGACTTCGTGCTCTGGAAACCGTCCACGGACGAACTGCCCGGCTGGGATAGCCCCTGGGGCCGGGGACGCCCGGGCTGGCACACCGAGTGCGCGGCAATGATCCAGCAGCACCTCGGTCCCACGATCGACATCCACGGGGGTGGCCAGGACCTCGTATTTCCGCACCACGAGAACGAGATCGCCCAGGGGACCTGCGCGCACCCCGGGGCGGACTTCGTCCGCTACTGGGTCCATAACGGCTACATCACGGTCAGCGGCGACAAGATGTCGAAGTCCGAGGGCAATTTCTTCACGGTGCGTGACCTGCTGGCACAATTCCCCGGTGAGGCGATTCGCTACGCACTGCTGAGCGGACATTACCGAAAACCCCTGGACTGGTCGCCCGAGATCGCGCACCAGGCCCGGGCGAGCCTCGACCGGCTCTACCAGGCCCTGAAACTCGCCAACGCCGAGGTCGTGGCCGCGGACTATGATGTCCCTGCCGAGGTCGTCGCCGCGCTCGACGACGACCTGAACACGCCGCTCGCCCTCTCACATCTGCACGAGATCGCGAGCCGCCTCAACGCGGCAGGCCCGGACGATAACAGGGAGGTCGAGCGCCTCAAGCGGGAACTCGTCAGTGCCGGCGCCTTGCTCGGCATCCTTCAGCAGAACCCCGAGTCCTGGTTTCGCTGGACGCCCGAGGACGCGAAGGCCCTGTCCGACGAGGCCGTCGAAGACCTGGTGGCCGAACGCACCGAGGCCCGGTCCGCGCGGAACTTCGCCCGTTCGGACGAGATCCGGGACCAGCTCGCCGCCGAAGGCGTGCAACTGGAAGACTCCGCGGCCGGTACGGTCTGGCGCCGAACCGGCGCGCGCGGGGCCACGACATGATACGCAGACTGCTGATCGCGCCGATCAAGGGCTACCGCTACCTGCTGAGCCCCTTCTTCGGCCAGCACTGCCGCTTCCACCCCAGCTGCTCGGCGTACGCGGTAGAGGCCATCGAGACCCACGGCGCCCTGCGCGGCACGGGCCTGGCCATCCGGCGCCTGTTGCGCTGCCATCCCTTCGCACCGGGGGGATACGATCCGGTACCGGAGCCGAAGCCGGGAGGCAATAAAACCGAAACGTCCGGGACTTGACTTCGCGTGCCGCCACCCCGATGTTTAAGGAATCTATTTCACACAGGAGTACCAGACATGCCCACCTATGACTACCTCTGCCCCGAGAACGGAAAGACGGTCGAGATCTCGCACCGCATGGCCGAGACCCTCACGACCTGGGGCGATCTGTGCGAACGTGCCGGGATCGAACCGGGCGACACCCCCGCCGACAGCCCCGTACGAAAGGTCATCACCGGTGGCGCCGCCATCCTCGGCGGTTCGTCCCGGGACAGCGCCCCGATGCCGGAGATGTCCGGGGGTGCATGTTGCAATGGCGGGGGTTGTGGCTGCGGCTGATCGAATCGAATCCGCCTCACGTCCCGGGGGCACCGTGTCCCCCGGGGATACTCGGACCACACCTGCGGTCCGGCTGGGGTTTCAGCTCGCCAGTGAAAGGTAGTCGAGTACGGAAAGTCCCAGCGCCCCGAATGGCAACAGCAGCGAGCGCACCAGGGGCTGCTGATGGATCGGCACGAACGCCCCGCTGTGGATCTCACGCAGATATTTGACGATCAGGTCCACCTGCTCGCTTAGCGGACTCTCCCGTCCACCCATCTTGGTCACCTTCATCTGTTCCTTTTCGAGACGATCGATCGCAGCGTCCCGCGCGCTTACCGCGGTACGTCGCATGACGATGGCGCAGTAAACGAGATACAGGGCATTGAGCAGAAAGACGATCGCCAGACCCAGCGGCAGGTCCCAGTCGTCGAAATAGGTGATACGGGAGATGATCATCAGGAACAGGACGAGGAACGGGTAGTAGATCAGCCGCGAGATCGTGTCCGTTCGCGATGCGATCAGCTTGATGTTGAGTACCTCCATGGCGAAACCCGGGCTCACGCCATACTGCCCGCAACAGGACTGAACGGTGCTCGCGGGCCAGGCGACTCTGCCGTCGACCAGTTTTTCCGTGAACACCCGGCAGAGTCGCGTGGCGTCTACCACGAAGAAGATCAATACCAGCATCGACACCACACTCGCCAGCAAGATAGAGAAGTCGATCAACCGTGCGGCATCGCCACGGTAGGGGATGAAAGGACGGCCGAACAACTTCATGAGGATTATCGCCAGTCCGAAATAGATCACGACCCGGACTACGGAACGCGCAAGCCGGCGACTGAAGGTCCCGAGAAACTGGTTTTCCGCCCAGATTTCGCGAATGTCCAGCCACTTGCAGGGCTCGCTTCCTCCCTTTTGCAGAGACACCGTCGAGGTATCGGGACCGGCCCCCGGCGAATCACTTTCACGCCCGCTGACACGGCGCTTGCGTCGCCAGCGGAACACACTGTACTGAAGGCATTTCTCGTACAGGTCCGCTGGAGCATCTGGTAATGCTTCGGGGTCCAGCCCGAACTCGTCCCGGATTCGCCGGTTGCTCTTCTTGATCTCGCGCCAGCAACGTGCCAGGAAATAGATCGCCATCGCCGCGGCGACACCGCGCAGTATTTGCGTCGGCCAGATGGAGATACCCTCCGTCAGGGAAAAGGGCTCACCCATGCGACCCTCGTTTGAGATAAGGATCCAGGTATAGCCGAGCACCGCGATCAGCACGATCGAGGCGAGGCAGGCGATCCCAGGTTTTCTTCGCGCATATCGCCATGCGGCCAAAACGAACTCGCGAAATTCATCGCTGACCGCGGCCAGCAACAGGATACCGACGATCAGAAGTAATAGCGTGAACCCAAAGGTCTTCTGGTCGGGGAAGAAGTCCGGTCCGGGCGGATGCAGGGGAAAGGCCCCCTCGAGCGGAAGTCCCTCCAGCCTGACCTCCCTCGATGGGTCTTCGACGCGCAGACTGAGGTTGAACGCGCCATTGCGGGCGACCTCGAAGATCCTCGGTTCCAACCATCGATCCACCATCGCCTGCGAAGGCGGCTCCGAGGATAGTGCCGCAAGCACGGCAAAAAAGACGGACGCCTGATAGCCGTCACGAAACGGGGGGATCTGTCCCTGAAGCCCCGGGTTGAGGGTCAGCCCGAATCCCGAGGCAACGACCAGGTTTCTCGTCCACCGGTACTCCGCCGGATGCAGCAGGCTCGCATCCAGGTCGGTGGTAAAGAAGAGGACATCGGAAAACCTAGGCCGGACCGCCTGCAGGATAAGCAGCTTATCGTAGACATCGCTACCCAGCACACCGATCGCCTTGATACGCCCCTTCCCCTCGGACTTCAGTCGATCGTCGAGCCGTTCGATCTCCCCGGCCAGGCGACGCAAATAGTCGACCTGGCTCTGCCCCTCGGCACGTTTCGGCATCGATGGGCTCCGCCCCCCTTCCGAATCCTTGGAACGCTCTCCCGTATCGGCGCCGCCATCGCTACCCGGGGTGTTAGGGAGCCTGCCATCCAGTCCCCGCAGATAGCTGAAACGGTGCAACCAGGGTACGTCCTCCAGGCAATCTTGTCGGTCTTTCTTCAGGTTCTTCTTGCAGGCCTCAATGACCGATTTCTTGAACGCCCCCGGCAACGCACGGCCATACAGTGTGTCCCACTCCGAGATGAGGACAATGTGCCCCTGTCTCGATGAATTACCGCTGGTTTTGGCGGGCACACCCCTTAGCCGAAGTTCCTCGACCAGCAGGCGGGACAGATCGAGATCGGTAGGAATCGTGCGCAGCAGGTCGACGGATTGAACCTTGAAATATTCCGACAGTCGGACCTTGTCCTTATCCTCTTCGTTCAGCACCGGCTCGAGAATCAGTGCATCGGAAGCGGTGGCGGTAGGGGAATAAACCTCCAGATGGTCGACGATCCCCGGAGCGAGTAACCCACACACCGGAATACCTTTGCGACCCAGTTCGACGGTCATCGCGCGTAAGGTGGTGGACCCTGCCGGCCCTATGATTTTGACCCGGTCCTGCGGGTCCAGGCCTCCTGGGAATATTGCGCTCAGTGTTCTTGCCAACCGTCTGAACGGATCGTATCCATAGCCGTCATCGTTCAGCCACAGAAGCAGCACCGGGTTTCTTGCGTGTCCGGCCTTGGGTTCGTACCACTCATAAGGGATAAACGCTTGCGCGTTGCCGGAGGGGCCAACATCCAGGTACAGGTGAATCGGGTCGGCGATATAGGAGATGTGTTGCGCATCGCGCGGCGTATACCCCGCGGTATCCAATGCCGACACCACCGCATAGCGCCTGCGCGTGCGATGTTCCGCCGCTTCCACATAGGGCCCGCCGAACACCATGACACCCAGCACCGTAACGGGTTCGCGCTCGGCATGGATCTGACAGGCGAGATCGAAAGCCTTGTGCGAATACCGGAGCGCAAGCGTCCGTTCCCGCCATAGAGATCCCATGGCGGTCGAGACCTCCGGCGACGAGGTCGATTTCACGTCCGGATTCTCCGATTCGCGCTGCCCGCACAGTTCGCGGAATCTGGAATCAGAGAACGCGTCACCCATGGCAGGGGTGGCTACGGAACCGTCAGCGGATTTCAGATCATCCGTCCGGTGGTCCTTCAGATACCGCTGAACGGCGGCAAAGGGATCCTGCCACAGGCGCGCAGGGACATCTTCGCGCCCGGGGATGTCGTATCCGGAGACCACCGGTTGGTTGGGACGAGATCCCCGCAGCGGCAGTTCCTGAACCACCAGCGCACCCAGCAGCGCGAGGATGATCGCCGCGCCGGAGAGCGAGAAAGTCGGACCGCTACCACTGTTTTCGCTCATGCCGACAGTGACCCGTCTATACCCATGCGAATGGTAACCCCGGGTCCGATCCCTGTGGATTGCGGGGTACCCGCATGCCGCCCACGGAAATCAACCAGCAAGCCATTCCGTATCCGGTCATCGCAAGGTGGACGAGAAAGCCGCCGCGAGTCTCGCGGGAGCCGTCCAGAGGTCACGGAAAACAAGACCTTCCTTATCTAGTATAGACAAGCACTACGCCGGAGCCGGTCGCCTCCGGCGGGTTGTTCATCGAGCCCGCAACCTTCGGTCGAGGCGATCGAAGTGAAGGCGGTTGCGACGTGCCCCCACGGCCCATCTGAAGGTCCGATGAATCGGATCAGGGTTGACTGGCCCCCCTGGCCAAATCCTTTCGCAACTCACGCAAGGCGCTCGCAACCGGCTTCCCCGGCCTGCTTCGGCCAAGAAGATGCGCAATGGCTTCCAACTGGTCCAGGACCGAATCCGATACGCTTCGACAAAGGTTTCCCTTACGGCCTTTTTCTCCAGACCGCCGCGTTTCAATCGCACCAGTAGATCGCAGTCCACCGCCATCACGCTGTTCCAGAAAGACGTATCCCATTCCGCCTGCTTCGTAAGGTGCGTTTTCACCGTCGCTGTCAGTTCGTCGAACCGGTCCATGGTTTCCCTGATCGCTTTGGTCCTGTCCCTGGCTGTTCCAATTCGCTCGATGATCAGTACGCCTGTCAGCCAGTTCAACAATGGGTAGGGATCGATCTCCCCGGTCCGCTGCAGTTTCAATTCATAGGCCTTGCGGTAATGGTCACTCATCCGCTTGAGGTGACCGACGGGGCTTCCCCGGGTGACGAGGGCATAGCGTTTGCAGGCGCTGGCAAGCATGCTGTAACGCTCGACGGTTTCGCCCAAGCCGATCAGTGCATTCAGGCTTTTGATCGCGTCCCGAATGAGCGGGACCACGCCATTTTCCGCCGCGGTGGCCAGATCGGCCGCCCAGCGCACCTTCAGGTTCGCCTCCTGCTCGACGAGATAGAGGTCCATCCTGCCGTCCTCAGCCTCCAGCGCGTTTTCGTAGTGACTTACCGCCTTATGGAAAATACCAAGTTCGCCATAGGCGGCGCCGAAGGCCGACTGAACCGCTCCGAGCGACGCCCATCCCTCGTCCAGAGAATCCGAGATTGCTTCCAGACGTTTCTCTAGCGCGCCCAGTTGTCCCCCGTGCACCGTCTTTGCCTCGATAGTCAGGTTGTTCAGCTCGGTCACCACCTGGCTCGGCGTGACGAAAGAACCCGCGACCCGGGGCTTTGCCGCCGACCGAGCCAGCGTGAAATCGGGATCTCCGTAGCACTGGTACGCACCCCAGGTGTTGACGCCAGGGTGTTTCTGGCGGATGCGCTGGCGTGCATGCAGAACGGCGTCCCTCTGCAGCACCCGGGGAGCGGCGACCAGTACGTCCTGGAACCTGGGCAGGGCCGCCACCTGCCGCAGCCTTGTGGCGGCCTCGACGGCGCGGTCTTCGAACAGCTCCAGAAACTCGACACTGCCGATATGAAGCAGCCTGCGCGCGCCAGGCGGTGCGCTGCGATCGGCAATGGATTCGTTGGCGAGCACCACACCGTCGAGAATCGCCGACATCGAATGCAGGACGGACAGACCACCGGCGGAGGTCCCGATCAGCAGAGAGGTCACGGCCAGCGGTTCGCTCCCCGTCGCCCAGTCGGCCCGGGTGATGGTGTACTCGATCAGCGCACGCTTGATCGATCGCGCAAGCTTGTTCGGTGTCAGCTGTCCCACCTCGCCGAGACCCACGACGATCGCGCTACCCGGCTGGCCTGGCGGCTTGAGGATCACCGAACAGGTCTCGATCGGGCCGGGGTAATAGCCCAGGCGGTGGCGTTTCGACAGCCGGCCGTCGAGGTAGCGGTCCAGTTGCGCCTCAGCACTGATCAGCATGTCGCCCTGATAGTGCCCGACCATGACGGGATGTCGTGCGAACCCCAGGTTACCCTGTGCGACCGACGCCCTGATCTGCCGCCGCGGGCCGGCGGGCGCCTCCGGACGGGAACCGAGCGCGGCGCTCACGAGCGCGGCCTCGTCGGGGTACATCTGGACGTGAGCAACCGGCAGATCGAAGGGTTCGGTTTCCTCGCCACGCACGACCGGCGGGGACTTCGGCAGGCGACCGGTATTCCCGGTTTCGAGAATCTCGCGGATGGCCTCGAAGCGGTTGTCCTCGGACTCGAACACACCGGACATCTCGAACGGACCCTCGGTGCGTTTCGGCAGGTCGCCGTGCACCACTTCCGCGAACCAGGTGGGCGCACCCTCCGGAATACCCTGGTCCCAGGGTACGCGGCCGTCACCCCGCCGTGTGGCGAGGAAGGTTGCCGGCCTGAGCGGATTCCCGTCGGCACGCGTCACCAGCCCTCCCATGGAGTGGGCGAGGATACGCACCGGTGCTTCGCCGCGACCGCCCAACCGCCCCTCGATCACCTCGGCAAGCCGCGCGGCCTCCTCGCGAACCGAGCGCCGCCAGTCGAAGGGAAAAGGCACCACCTCGTGGGTGTCCCGCAGATACTCGACCAGGTCGTAATAGACGCTGCCGATCAGCAGGTCCCCGGGATCGACCCACACGCGGTTGCCCCGCACCTCCAGATGGCTGCCGAGAATGCCGGGCAGGACGAACACCAGCGGCTGCGGGCCCTTGCGGCGCGCCGCCCGGGCGGTCTTGGGGATGTCCGCGACGGTGGTGAAGGGGCGAAACCCGCCGTGATCGTGCTCGTCGCGGGTGAGACCGGCGATGAGCCTGCGCACCGTGGGCTCGTTGGAGAAATACTTGAAATGGGTGACCTCGGCGCCGCTGACCTTCAGCAGGGGGACCTGACCGACGAGGTTGAAGAGCACCGAGAGATAAGGCGATTTCTGTCAAATGACATACCATCCTGCTTGTCTTTGTCGTCCGTCCTCTGTGTTGCGACAACCGTTCCATAGTTCGACTATGCGCCTGTTGTCGCGTCTTGTTGACGAACGATCCCGGCGCTGCGCTGTCCCTGCTTTGCTTGGGCACCGGTCTTGGGCTTCCTGCCCAAGCCGTTCACTGCTTCGCAGTTCACCCGGCGCGATCTGG
>JAJDOJ010000260.1 GCA_022340215.1 Gammaproteobacteria bacterium | reverse complement strand
CTATGGCTGGAACTTCACTTCACAGGTGAAGGCGCTGGAGATTGAGGACTGCTCCACCGCGTACCGGTCTCCCTGGCAGAATCCATATATAGAGCGGCTGATCGGAACGGTCCGGCGGGAATGCCTCGACCACCTGATCATCATGAGAGAGCCGCACTTGCATCGAGTTTTGCGCGGGTACGTCGAATACTACAACAGGGACCGCACGCATCTCGGATTGGCGAAGGACTGTCCCATTCCGCGCGAGGTCGAGCCTCCAGATATTGGGCCGATCAGGCAGCGTTCCATGGTCGGTGGACTCCATCACCGCTACTATCGAGAGGCGGCGTAACCGTGGATTCGAGGCCGGATGGGATCAATGGTAGGGACACCGTCTGGCCAGTGATGAAACACGAACGTCCGGCGGTGCAAAGGAGCGCAGTGAAACAGGCGAGAGTGGCCAGGCAATGTTTGAATGTTTGAACTTTGTTCATGATGTTTTGTTCAGTGTCAATTTGGGAGGAGTGGTCTGGTGTCGTCGGAGTTTCGCTAATCGTGTGCGTCATCGCAAGCCAAGACTGCCCGCGTTGCCGCGTTGTCGCGTTGCTGTCCCATCCAGTCGCCGACCCGGTCTCCCGGTGGGTTTCACTGGTGAAGTTGCGGGCCGCTTCCAATTAAGAAAGCGGCCCGCGTGTTTCACTGTAGCACTTCCATTTATACTAGTGTGCTCGGATCGTTTTCTTCACGCCGTTCCCGTCTGCGCCCATGGCCGGGACCGGATTACCCGGGTCCTGGAGATTTGGCAACAGGTCGGTGGACGCTCCGCCTGGGAACCGTTTGATGTTGGGATACTTAATGATCGATTTGTTGAAAGCAATCAGCGGCTCGTCACACAACGAAAGGGCCCAGCCATTATCCATGCCGGCATAGCGACCGGGCGATGATGTTGGATTGCGTGTCGGGACCGCACCGTTGAACATCAAGTCGTACTTCTCGAACGGGTCCAGAGTCAGGTTGTAGAGCGATGGGACAGCTCCCATGTTCAGCTCCGGACCCATCCAGGTGTCTTTCGATGTGTAGAGCATCTTCCAGGCGATCCTGATCCACGGCTCATCAGGGTCGCCCCCAATATCGGCGCGTACACCTTTGAAGTTTTCGCCATCAATGTAGATCCAAGAGTCGCGTGCCGAATGCATGTCTTTGCCGGTCACGTAGGCAGTGTTGTCAACACCGTCGAAGTAGATCGGATTTCCGTTGTCGTCTTTCCACGCGCCGTGCGGCGGCGGAGTTAGCCCAGCCATACTGGCTGTGGTGGGCCAAACGTCCATGTGCGACATCATCTCATGCAGATTCTGCCCTGCCGGAATCTTGCCGGGTGCCCACATAATCCCCGGAACACGCCAGCCAGCCTCGAATGCCGATCCCTTTTCACCGCGGTACGGATGGGTTCCGGCATCGGGAAAAGCATCCTGCCAAGCTCCGTTGTCGGCCGTAATCACCACGATCGTGTTCGGCGCTTCGGCGCGAATGGTGTCCATGATCCGACCGATGTTGTAGTCCAGCTCCATCACCGAATCCGAGTAATTACCGAGGTGCGTTTTGCCGACAAATTGTTTGGCCGGACGAGTTGGCTGGTGCAGCTTCATGAAGTTCACGTCCATGAAGAATGGTTTGTCGTCATTGGCATGCATTTTGATGTATTCGACTGCCGAATCGGTCTGCCGCATATCGAACTCGTCGAGATTGTCCAAGGTGATCACTTCGCCCTTGACCGCCGGCTGGCCTGCCACGCCCGACCATTCAAACAGGTTAACGATGTTCTGGTATTCGTCCCAATACGCCGCGTTGTATTTCGGGAACCACGGGTGCGCATCGGGCGAGGTATCGCTGTAGGCATAAACGCCGGGGTAGTAGGCGCCGAAATGCTTCATCTCGTCGAAGCCGTGTTCGATCGGGTAGAACTCGGCCACGTCACCGAGGTGCCATTTGCCCGAGTAGTAAGTGGAATAGCCGTTCTCTTTATAGAATTCGGCGATGGTCGGCGTTTCGGCTTTGAGGCCGTTCCGATCACCGGGAACTACGACAACCGAGAGGGCCGAGCGGATCGGAATGCGCCCGGTCATAAACGAGGCCCGCCCGGCCGTGCAGCTCGCCTGGCCATACCAGGAGGTGAACATCGCGCCTTCTTTGGCGACCCGGTCGATGTTCGGTGTCGGGTGCCCGAGTGCAGCGCCGCCGCCCGTGTAACAACCGAAGTCATTCCAGCCGACGTCGTCGGCCATGAGGATGACGACGTTCGGTTTCTTTTTATCCGCCGCGTGGGCAGGATTGATCACGCTTATCAGCGCGGCTCCGACTGCCAGCAATGTCAGCCCGTATTTGGTGGCTCTATATTTCATATTGTTGGTTCGCTTTCTGGTTTGTTTTCCGTCTATCTCGACTTTCCTGCCAGAAATATCCGCAAGATAGGGTAGCATTTATCATAAGATGCGGCGATAAGGGAATTGCAAAATGGCTATGCTTACGATAACCAGAACGCATCATGATTGAACTCCGTCATCTCGCACATGCGCTCGCCCTGGCGGAGCATCGGAACGTCGCCCGGGCGGCGAAGGCCCTGCACATGAGCCAGCCGGCATTGACCCGGAACATCCAGGCGCTGGAGGACCGGATGGGGCTGCCCTTGTTCGAGCGGCTGCGAAGTGGCGTGGAACCGACCGACGCCGGGCAACTGCTGTTGAAACGGGCCGAGGTGATCCTCTCACAGACCGACGACCTGATGCGCGAAGTTGGCGGCGTGGGAACGGGTGTGCAGACGGGGCTCCGGTTGTCGGCGGGACCCTACCCCGCTGGAATGATCGTGGGACCCGCCGTGGCGTCCATGCTCAGGAAATGGCCGGAACGTCACTTCAACATCGCCGTGGATAACTGGGTGGACGCCATTCGCAAACTGCGTGACCGGCGTGTGGATTTCGCCATTTGCGAGGCGAGCGAGGTCAAGGACAGGGACCTGGAATCCCTACCGCTTGCCCGCCACCAAGGCAGTCCGATGGTGAGGCGAGGCCATCGGCTGCTTGATGCAGGGGGCCTCACATTCAAGAAGAACATGGAGTGGCCCGTGGTGTTCACGGCGAGATTTCCACTGCCCATTACGGCACGCCTCTCCACGTCGAGAAAGCGCTTCGCGACTACCTTGAGTGCGGCATCCTGGCCCACGGCTTCGCCCGAGCGTACTGCGACGGCTGTGGCCACGACTTCCTGATCGCCTTCTCCTGCAAGGGAAGAGATCTCTGTCCGTCCTGCGCCACGCGCCGGATGGTAGAGACGGCCGCGCATCTGGTTGACCAGGTCCTGCCTCGGGTCCCGTATCGGCAGTGGGTCGTGTCGGTACCGAAGCGAGTGCGCTGGCTGCTTCGTCATGGACATCTCGACACTGCGGCGGGCCACATCCTCGATACACCCGAGCATGCGGGTGGCTGGTCCGTCGATGCGTCGGTCAACCTACCCGCCTGGGATCGGCAGGGCCTCGAGCGTCTGGTGCGCTACTGTGCAAGACCGCCCCTGAGTCAGGAACGCCTGGGCCGGCTGAACGACGAGACGCTGGTCTATCGGCTGCGCAAGCCCACCGTCGATGGGCGGATGGAGTTGATCCTCACGCCGCTGGAGCTGCTCGATCGGCTGTCGAAGCTGGTCACGCCGCCGCGACTGCACAAGCATCGCTACTGTGGGGTGCTGGCCCCCAACGCGAAGCTGCGCAAGTCGGTGATCCAGAGCGCGGGTCCCGCGGGAGCCACGCTGCAGTTGCTACA
>JAJDOJ010000259.1 GCA_022340215.1 Gammaproteobacteria bacterium | reverse complement strand
TGGTGTCGACGAACAACCGCTCCATCAATCCTCATCCCTGGCGCCGTACAGGTATCGATCGTGGTTCTCACCATACGAGGCCGTGTCTTCTCCGATCCCCTCCATGGCATCCAGACGCGAACTCGTTCTCGAGCCGGAATCTTCAAGCGCAACCCGCAATAACTCGCGGACCAGATCAGACAGGCTCCGCCCCTCCCGTTCGGCCCGGGACCGCAGGGTTTCGTATTGCCACTCTTCGAGGAGAATCTGTGTTCTGTGCATGCATGCACATTACATCACGCGCATATGAGCCACAACCCTGTCGCCACTTGCACGGAGGGGCGACCCTCTCGTTCGTCTACCGACCGCGTCTGTGATGACAGGCGTCAGGCGCCCAACCGGGTCAGGATCTTTCTGCCATCGGACTGGATAGAGCGCTCCAGTTCAAGCGCAGCTTCCAGTATCGCGACACGAATCCGGGGGGCATCCGGATATTCATGGGTCAACTGATTTCGCCGCTCACGCGCGGTGCGCCATCGTTCCGCCTCGGTGATCCATCCCAGCTTTTCCAGCCGGTTGAGCACGTCGATCAGCGCCATGCCTTCGTCGTATTCTTCCTGGTCCCGGAGAATCGCAGGAAACAGCCGTCTGGTGGACGCATCCACGCTCTTGAGGAACCGCAAAACGAACAGGTCGATCGCTTCGATGGTGGTGTCATCGAGCTCGGCGAAGGCATCGTGGCGTTCGAGGTTCAACGCCCGCAGCCGGTTGGCGTAACGGCCGAGGTGATAGAGGTTACGATCGAATTCGGACTTTGCACTCCCCAGGGTGACATCGGGACTCATATCCGTATTCCGTTCTCTCTCGCGACACGGTAAATCGCGGCGGGATCGCCCTCCATACCGGCGTAGCGCACCAGGATGTCGATCTTCTGCTCACCCAGACGTTCCTGCAGCTCCAGGGCAAGTCTGGTCCTCGAGTCAAAGGCCTCCCCGAACGGCAAGCTTGTCTCGATATACAGATCGATATCGCCACCGCGCCGCGCGTCGTCCGTGCGCGAACCATACAGATACACGACCGCGTCCTCCCCGAAACACGCCCGGACAGCGTCGCGGATGACGGTTCGTTCCCGCTCGCCGAGCCTCATGTTCGGCCCTCGGGATACCCGTGGCTACGCGCCCGGCTTCCAGATCCCGAAGGCCTCGGCTTGCGGTGTCTGGCGTTGCCGGGATCCGTCGACGTCTTCCAGCACATGCTTCATCAGCGCGCACAGTTCGTCGTTTACCTCCAGCTTGCGTTCGCTCGGGAGCGGTTCCCGGCCCACCATGAATCCGATCACGGCGGCGAGGTACTGTATCGCGATGAATGGATCCCTTGCGCGGTCGTCGTTATCCGCGAGGGCTTTCTGCAGCGCGGTCACCAGTTCGGCTGAAAATTGAATCTTGTCCAAGTGTCGGAACTCCTTAGCGTGAAAAGTGGAAAAGGCATGAATTATCCGGGGTTTCTGCCGGGGGATCGAGAGGCGGCTGCTTGGTTGGCCATCCCGTTTCGCCTATACTCCGGCGCTTTGCGATCATTCTACGGAGCCTTGCCAGAAATGGGAAACTCGTCCTTCTTCCCGCCCGAACGTATCCTGATGGGACCCGGTCCCTCCAACGTCGATCCGCGGATACTTGCCGCCATGTCGCGCCCGACCATTGGTCACCTGGATCCGGCCTTCGTGGGCATGATGGATGAGGTCAAGGAGCTGCTGCAGTACGCCTTCCAGACGGAGAACGCACTCACACTGCCGGTATCGGCTCCGGGATCGGCGGGCATGGAGACCTGCTTCGTCAATCTGGTGGAGCCGGGCGAGAAGGTGGTCATCGGCCGCAACGGTGTGTTCAGCGAGCGTATGCGGGAGAACGTCGAGCGCTGCGGCGGTACGGCGGTCATGGTAGACCACGACTGGGGGCGGCCTGTCGATCCGAACCGGATGGAGGACGCCCTGAAGGCGAACACGGACGCCCGCATCGTCGCATTCGTCCACGCCGAGACTTCGACGGGCGCCCAGTCGGACGCCGAGACGCTGACCGCGCTGGCTCACCGGCACGACTGCCTGGCCATCGTGGATGCCGTGACCTCGCTGGGCGGCACACCCTTGAAGGTCGACGAATGGGGCATCGACGCGATCTACTCCGGGACCCAGAAATGCCTCTCCGCCCCGCCCGGAATCTCGCCGGTCAGCTTCAATGGCCGCGCCACCGACAAGATCCGCACGCGGAAATCGAAGGTGCAGAGCTGGTTCATGGACCTGAACCTGGTGATGTCCTACTGGGGCGGGGGCGCCAAACGTGCCTATCACCACACCGCGCCGGTCAACGCGCTGTACGCGTTGCACGAGGCGCTCGTGCTGCTGCGCGAGGAGGGCCTGGCGCCGGCCTGGGCGCGCCACCGCCGCAATCACCTCGCGCTGAAGGCGGGGCTCGAGGCCCTGGGCATCGAGTACCTGGTCGAGGAGCCCTATCGTCTGCCGCAGTTGAACGCGGTGCGTGTTCCGGATGGGGTCGACGAGGCCGCGGTCCGTTCGGTGCTCCTCAACGAATTCAACCTCGAGATCGGCGCTGGACTAGGGCCGCTGGCGGGCAAGATCTGGCGCATCGGTCTCATGGGCTACACGAGCAACCTGGACAACGTCCTGTATTGCCTCAACGCGCTGGAAGACGTGCTTGCGAAAAGCGGCGCGTCGATCGAGTCCGGCAGGGCCGCGGCGGCTGCGAAGGCGGCATAGGCCGAATGAGGTAAGCGATTTCTTCGCTCCTTCCCCCTTGAGGGGGAGGGCAGGGATGGGTGTGGGAGCCCGGGGCAGGCACGATGCCACTCGGGCATCTCGACCCCCCAACTGACCCCCCCCCTACCAGGGGGGAGGGACCGATTAGCGCCTTCTCCCTCGAGGGTGTCGCCTGGATGTCGTGATATCGGAATCCTGGGCCAGGGACGCGGCGAATGAGAAAGGAATCCTGGATTGCGCTGCCGCTCCATCCAGGCTACGAGTCACTTTACGGGCACGATCCATACTGCCGATAAAATGCGCGTGCCGTTCATCGTTCTGGTCGTGACCCTGTCGCTGGCGGCGGCGACGATGTGCAGCGCTTCCGACACCAGGACGTACGAGGAGGCCCGCAAGTCCATGCAGGCGGGCAACTATGCGGAGGCCTACTGCATCCTGCGCCCGCTGGCCGAACAGAACGACAACCGCGCGCAGTACCTGCTGGGCTGGATGTATCACAACGGTTACGGTATGGCGATCAACGACGAGGAGGCGAAACAGTGGTGGACGCGCTCGGGAAACAACGGCAACCGGGATGCGCTGTACCAGCTCGCCCTGCTTCTCGAACTGGATGGTCGCTCGGGGCCCGACAACGCGCTAGCGTATTATCTGCGTGCCGCGCGCCTCGGACACGAGGACGCAGGAGACTGGTTGCGGGTCCGGCTGGCAACGACGATGAACGACCCGGCACCCGAGTTGCTGGACGCTCTCGAGCGCGAGTGGACGCTTTACGGGGCCCCCGCCAAGGTCAAGGGTGACGAAGCGAACATACGCAAGGGTCCAGGGACCGGCTATCCCATCGTCGCTACGTTGACGCGCGGCACACCGCTGGTCGAACTCGACCGGTCGGGAAAGTGGGTCAGGATCGGACTGGCCGGCCGAAGACAGACGGGCTGGATCTATGCACCGCTACTGGAAAACGGATTCGGGAAATAGCTGGTGG
>JAJDOJ010000258.1 GCA_022340215.1 Gammaproteobacteria bacterium | reverse complement strand
TTCCGACGCATCCAGAAAATAGACACTCCCCTGGATGGCCTCGAACAGGTTTGAGAGATGTGAACGCTGGGCCTCCAGGGGGGATTCGTTCATGGCTGCGTCTCCAGGCGTCTTGCCTGTGATCTGGCGAGCAACTGTAACGCTGTGGGTGACCGATCTCGCCCCCGCGCAACAATATCCACCGGCAGCCCCAGTTGCGATTCGATCTCCAGCTTGATCTTCGCCCGTTTGACGAGGTCCAGAACGCGATCGGTCTCGATCAGCAGGTCGATATCGCCCCCTCTTCGCCTGTCGTCGAGCCGCGAACCAAACAAATACACAGCGGCCCCGCTGCCGGCGTGGGACGCGACGATATCGAGTATGGAGTGTGATTGTTTACTGGAAAGTCGCATATCGCCTGCCTGCCGCTAACGCGGAAAACCCGCACAATGAAAGCATATATGCAAACTGGAGATTCGAGAAACGGGGAACGAAACGTGCTGTATTTTTTGAATTGCTCATCGATAATGCTTTCGCGAGGAGAGACCCATGGCCAGATAGGATGGGTAGAGCACCGGCATGTTCTCAACCGACTTTCCGGTTGGGATCCGCAGACACCCATGACGGCGGAACCGCTGCGCTTGTTCCACCCTACGCAATGTCATGACTCACCGAAAGCTCGGGAAAACCGTAGGTCGGATCAAGCGAAGCGGATCCGGCATGCTACTGGTGCTGAAACTGGGCTCGACGCAGATTCCGCGAAGTCAGGTCATCTGAGCTTGATCGTGCTCCAGGAATGGGTCTCGAGCAGATTGGCGAAGTACGCGCGCAGCTCCTCTGCGCTCAAATCGTCTGGACAGCGGTCGAAATATTCAGCGCTACGGCGTACGGCGCGGCAGTACGCCTCCTTGGTGGCCTTGGCCTTTCCCTGCAGCTTCAGCGCGCGCTGCATGCTCTCGTACGGGGGGGTGAAGCGGGCTTGTTCTATAACGTGAACCAGTCGGCGTTCTTCAAGAACCCGAGCGTCTACTCCGATCCGTCGCAGTACGCCGACAACACGTCGAACATCGACATCCGCTTCTAAGGCTCCACCAGCCGGAAGAAGGAACGAGGCGGGGCCCGAACGGGCCCCGTTTTTTTTCGGCTTGTCGAAGTCATCCCGCAGGGTGGCCAAGCGCAGCGCTGTCCACCCTTTGACCTCGCCTTGCTGGTGGACTGCACCGCGTTTGTCCACCCTACCCGTTCATCGGCCCTGCGGACAGGGACGGATTATGCGCCCAGGAGGGCGTCCCCGGAGTAACCGCGACTCTCCAGGATCTTACGCAGGCGTCTGAGGGCGTCCATCTGGATCTGACGGACGCGCTCACGGGTCACGCCAAGCTCGCTGCCGACCTCTTCCAGCGTTGACCGTTCGTAGCCGTGCAGCCCGAAACGGCGGATGACGACTTCCCGCTGCTTCTCCTCCAGTTCGTGTAGCCATGAGTAGATGCGCTCGTTGACGTTTTCGTCCTGCAGGATCGCCGATGGCTCCTGGCTGGCGTCGTCGGGGATGAGGTCCAGTAGCGGCCGGTCGCTCTCCTTGCCGATCGGCAGGTCGATCGAGGTCACGCGCTCACTCAGGTTGAGCAGCTTCTTGATCTCGTTGGCGGGTTTTTCGAGGGCGGCGGCGACCTCTTCGGTCGTCGGCTCGTGTTCCAGTTCCTGGGCGAGCCGCCGCGAGGCGCGCAGGTAGGCGTTGAGTTCCTTGATGACGTGGATCGGCAGTCGGATCGTGCGCGTCTGGTTCATCAGGGCGCGTTCGATGGTCTGACGAATCCACCAGGTCGCGTAGGTGGAGAAGCGGAACCCCTTTTCGGGGTCGAACTTTTCGACCGCCCGGATGAGCCCGAGATTGCCTTCCTCGATCAGATCGAGCAGGGCGAGCCCGCGGTTCATGTAGCGGCGCGCGATCTTCACGACCAGGCGCAGGTTGCACTCGATCATCTTTTTGCGCCCGGCCTCCACACCGCTTCGTGCCATACGTGAGTAGTGCTTTTCTTCCTGTGGGGTCAGCAGCGGCGAGAATTCGATCTCGCTGAGGTAGAGGCGTGTGGCGTCGAGGTCGGTCTGTACCGGTTCCTCGACATCCTCCTTGCTGCTTCGTTTTCCCGCCGCTTCCTTGGCTTCTACTGCTTCGGACGGGTCGACTGCTTCGCAGGTGATGGTTGCAACATCAGATTCGTCAGCATCGTCGTCTGGTACGGGAACGACCACGACGGTTGTCGCTTTGCGGCTGACGGAACCTGGCTCCATGGTATGGCTACTCAAACTTCTACTCATGTATCCCCCGGGTTCGGGTCTCTTTTGGCGTAATCCCCGTTCCCGACATCGGGAATCGGAGACGGACTCCGGCAGTTGCTGTTGTGGTTGTCCCGCCGTTGTCTCTTCACCCTCCCGCCCCGGAGATGCCGCGAATCCCGTTTCCCCCCAGGTGAGGGACTGGGAATGCTTTCGCGACCCCCCGTGGAGGGAAGGCATTTGTGCCGGCAGGTTTCGCGCTCCCGTAACGCGAAACACCGGCTTTTATTTTCCCTAGTTTTTATTTCCTCCCTGAAACTCTTGCCACTGCCGAAGGCGATTATGCCATAACTTTCATGAAGTTATGTCAATTGGATTTTACCTGCCACGCCGGGGCAGGTAATGGAGGGGGTCCACCGGCTTGCCGTAACGCCGGATCTCGAAGTGCAGTTTGGGGCTGTCGGTCCCCGTCGAACCCATCTCCGCAATCTCCTGACCGCCCTTTACTTGCGTGCCATCTTCGACCAGCAGCGTGCGATTATGGGCATAAGCGCTCAGATACGTGTCATTGTGTTTGATGATGATAAGCTTACCGTAACCCAGAAGTCCACTCCCGGAATAGACCACCTTGCCGCCAGATGCAGCGGTCACGGGCCTGCCCTGGACCCCAGCGATGTCGATCCCTTTTTTGCTCGTCCCGGTGGCGGAGTATCGCGACACCACCTTGCCGTTCACCGGCCAGCGCCAGTCGATCGGGGGTTCGCGTGAGGTGTCAGGCTTCCTGACCGCTGTTCGGGTACCGCCTACGGAGGACTTTTTCGACGTGGATTTCGAGGATTTTCCGGCCTTCCAGGAGGATAGTCTGAGCTTCTGACCCTTGTAGATGGTGTACGGGGGCCGGATGCCGTTCCAGCTCGCCAGCTGCCGGTAGTTGGTGTTGTAGCGCTGCGCGATGGCGTACAGCGTATCGCCCTTGCGGACGGTATAGGTCCCGGATGACGACCCTTTCGGTGGATTGCCGGAACACGCGGCGATAAACAGGACCAGGATCGCCGGTCCCGCAACCAGGCAGATGCCGCGGGCTATCCGCGCAACTGCAGCCAGGCGATCAGCGCGGCCAGCAGCGCGACCGTCAGCCATCCCAACCATTCGATGTACTTGCGAACGACCGGTTCCATCTTCGGTCCTGCCCATGCCAGCAGCACCGCCACGAGAAAGAACCGTGCGCCGCGTCCGATGAATGACGCGATGAGAAACGGGACCAGCGCGAGCGACAGGGCCCCGGCGGAGATCGTGAACAGCTTGTAGGGGATCGGCGAGAAACCGGCGACGAACACCACCCAGACCCCCCATTGGTCGAACCAGCCCTGGGCCCGCTGATAGCTCGGCCAGTATCGCGACTGCTCCAGCCAGGGCGCGATGGCATCGAACGCGAAGGCGCCGATCAGATAACCGAACAGCCCTCCGATCACCGACGCCACCGTCGTAATGGTCGCCAGTCGCAGGCTCTTCTCCGGCATGGTGGTGACCATCGGCGCCAGCATCACGTCGGGCGGAATCGGGAAGAACGAGGACTCGGCGAAGCTCAGCGCCGCGAGATAGCGCGGCGCTGCGGGTGCCGCGGCCCAGACCATGACCTTGTCGTAAAGCGGGCCAAAGAGTTTCATATTGAGATTGTTATCCGCTATACCGCCAGCACCGGGACAAAGCGAAACTTGAAGGCTGGGTTGATTATGCGTGATTTTGACCCGATACGCAGTGAACCGCGTCAGTGGAAAGTTTCAGACCAACACGGGAATAATTAGTACCTTAACACTGAAATCTTGAACAAACGTACACCGAAATACGTCAACTGGGAGCATATCCATGCCAGAGATCCCGACACGGCAGCAGCAGATCGCCCTGGCGCACGCCCACCTGATCATCGGGGTGGTCAAGGCGACGCAGAACCCGGCGCTTCTTCCGGAGATCGAGGAGGCGCTCAAAGTCACCGAGCAGAACGGCTGGACCGATCTCGTCGCGGCGATCCGCAGGATCCTGGCGGGTCAGCGTGACGCCTCCATCCTGAAGACGTTGGACGAGGAGGATTCCGCCATCGTCGAGGCGATCCTCAAGGGACTGCAGGACCCCTCCACCCTCCCGGCACCCGATCGGCAGGCCGACCCCGCCATGGCCGCCCCCGGTCTGGCCGGCATGATTCACCAGGCGGGCCGCGGCGCCCCCCAAGCGCTGCAGGTACTGGCCGGCATGGCGGAGCAGATGACCGCCGTCGGCGGCGATATGGCCATGATCGGTGGCATCATGAAACGCCTGATCGACGGCGAGCGTGACGCCGACAGCCTCAGCAAAGGGATGAGCGCCAGCGGCAGGACACTCGTGTACTCGATTCTGGAGGAACTGGGGAAGCTGGAGGCGCACTGAGGCGATTTCTGTCAAATGACATACCATCCTGCTTGTCTTTTCGTCCGTCCTCTGTGTTGCGACAACAGTGACATAGTTCGACTATGCGCCTGTTGTCGCGCCTTGATGACGAACGATCCCGGCGCGGCGCTGTCCCTGCTTTGCTTGGGCACCGGTCTTGGGCTTCCTGCCCAAGCCG
>JAJDOJ010000257.1 GCA_022340215.1 Gammaproteobacteria bacterium | reverse complement strand
TTGATCTCTGGAGCGCGGAGGGCATTGGGAAGCCACGTCGTTGGTAATCCCGATGAGGTCTGGGGTGTCGCGCATGCTGTTTCCCGGCACTGGACGATGGCGGAGTTGGGAAGAGTCTATGTGCTCGCAAGGTTGCTGCACTTGAATCGGATGGAGGAGGCTAGACTGGAAGAGGCTGTTTGGAAGGTGTATCGCTACTCCGACGACGCAGAGAAGGAAGCCATCATCAAGTCGCTTGTTCTCTTGCCCGACAATGAACGATTCAAGCCACTGGCGCTCGACGCGACACGAACAAACAGCAGGAAAATATTGTCCGCGCTATTGAATGGAAACACCTATCCATCGCGCCGATTCAGCGACTCTGAGTTCAATGGCCTGGTATTGAAGGCGCTGTTTATGCGTATTGCGATTGTCGATATGCCCGGTCTGGAAGAACGGTCCAATCCGGATTTGTCGCGAATGTGCGAGGACTACATCCAGGAACTGAAGGATGCCGGGAGGGATGTTCCCACGGATATCTGGCTGGCGCTTGCGGGCAGTATGAGCCGTCGCGGAGCGGACTTCCTCAGGGAGTACGGTTCGGGACCGGATTCCCGACATCGATTCTACGCAGCGATGGCAATAGAGAGGAATCTGTCTCGATCAACAGAGTGGAACGAATATGTCAAGGATAGGCTGGGGCAGGAGACTGATGATTCCGTATTGGGCATTCTAAACCGCATTGGGACTTAGAATACGTACCGATCCTAAGACATGGGTGCAAACATGCGATATATCGATCCACATATTCACATGCTTTCAAGAACGACAGACGACTATGAAGCGATGGCGGCTGCGGGTGTCATTGCCGTTGTCGAACCGGCGTTCTGGCAGGGACAGCCACGCACCCAGTCCGGGACGTTCATTGACTATTTCGATACATTAATCGGCTGGGAACGATTCCGCGCAAGCCAGTTCGGCATCAGACACTATTGCACGATAGGCCTCAACCCCAAGGAAGCTAACAATATCCCGATGGCGGAAGACGTGATGAGGTTGATGCCGAGGTATCTGGTGAAGGATGGGGTCGTGGCAGTGGGAGAGATCGGTTATGACGACATCTCGGCTGAGGAAGAGCGGTTTTTTGCGGAGCAGCTGACCCTGGCCATGGAGCACAAGCTGCCGGCATTGGTCCATACGCCTCACAGAGACAAGGTCAGGGGCACCGAGAGGACGATCGCTTTGGTCAAGGAGGTGGGTATCGATCCCGAGACGGTGTTGATCGATCACCTCAACGAACAGACATTACCGTTGGTCCTCGATACGGGTTGCTGGAGAGGACATTCCATCTATCCCCATACCAAGATGTCTCCCGAGAGAATGGTTAAGCTGCTCCAGAAGTATGGTACCGAAAAGATGGTGGTGAACAGCGCCGCGGATTGGGGTCGGAGCGATCCTCTCAATGTACCGAAGACCGGTGAAGAGATGTTGAACAACGGGTTTACGAAGGAACAGGTGGAACTCGTACTGTTCAGTAATCCGGTCGAATTCTATTCGCAGAGTGGAAATATCACGTTGGAGGAACTGGTGCCTGTCAAGATCGATCAAACCGAGCTTTGGGAGGATAACTCGGTATTGCGGGGCCAGATGCCCGTGGTGGATTGAACCGTTTGCGAATGGATCTGAGCGGACTTGCCGTTCGGAAACAGGGCGGGATACCGGCGCCGCAGCAGTCATGAAGTCGCAGACAGGCCGGCGCGGGAGCACATCACACAAGCCGGCGATGAGCCGATAAGGCCAACCGTGCGGGAATTCCCTGGTAATGCGGTGGAAGAGCGAGAACATTGCATACTGCAGTAACGTGCACCCTTGTGCCACGGCTGGCGAGGTGTTCGACGTTGTCGAAACCGATATCAGGAGTGTGCGCGAGAGGCGCGGGCTCGATCGGTTGTACGCAGGGCTTTGGTTACCCAATACGGTCGTAGTGGAACTTCTGGAGGACGATGCCGCCTTCCGTAGTTTCGCAGCACGCATCGACGCCGCGAACATCAGGGTTGTCTCGACGAACGGGTTTCCCTACGGGAATTTTCACGATCGCGTTGTCAAGGAAAAGGTTTATTCGCCAGACTGGGCTCAATCAGCGCGCGTCGCGTATACAAGGGCATTGGCTACCCTGATGGCCAGGCTACTACCCGAAGAATGTCACGTCGGTACTCTGTCGACCCTTCCTCTCGGATTCCAGCCGCAATGGAACGTGGGGCGACACCACAAGGCACTAGAAAACCTCGTGGATATTGCATCATGGTTGGCTGATCTCGAGAAGTCTACGGGCCGGCGGATCAAGGTTTGCCTTGAAATGGAGCCCGGGTGCGTCATAGAGACTACCTCTCGTATGGTGCAGCTGTTTTCCGACGAGTTGCCGAACGTGGGTGCGGCCCGCGGTGTTGCCGAGGACACGGTTCGAAAGTATCTCGCGGTGTGCTTTGATGTCTGTCATCAGGCAGTGATGTTCGAGGATGTTTACGATGCATTGTCGAAATTTCGCAAGAACGAGGTCTGTGTCGGCAAGATTCAGTTGTCCAGTGCATTGACGGTTCTTGATCCCGCGAGACCCGAAGTCAGGGGAAAGCTGAAAAGATTTTCGGAGGATCGCTACCTTCATCAGGTTCGCACCAGGGTCGGGAATGAAATTCACGGGAAGATGGATCTCGCGGAGGCCCTGACAGATGCGGCGTTCCCGAGGAATTCATCGTGGCGGGTGCATTTCCACGTTCCAGTCATGCTGGATCGCGTTGAGGAGTATTCTCTGGGGACGACTCGGCGTTCCCTGCTCCGTGCCCTGGACTTTCTTTCCGATAACGACGACTTTGCCCCCCATCTGGAGGTTGAAACGTATACCTGGGGTGTAATTCCGGGTGCGTCCCATCCACGTGATCGCGAGGATCTGCAGGCTAAGCTCGCGTCTGAACTCGAGTGGGTAGAGGAGCAGATGGCAGCGAGGAAGTTGCTGGCTGGTCTATAGTCCTTGGCGGTGGATTTTCCTTCGGCACCGTACTCTGGACCGATTAGAAAGCTTGTGTTCCTCAATGGGTGGCGATGTCTAGACCAGCCTGGACGGAGAACAATGAATAGTCCCACGGCAAAGGTTATCGTCGTAAACGTCGTTGGCTTGACGCATGCACTGCTGGGGAAAGATACCCCCAACCTCAACAGTCTGATCAACGAAGGATACCTCGCGCGGCTGGAACCTGTATTTCCTGCAGTGACCTGTACTGCGCAGGCGTCCATGCTGACCGGGCTGACGGCGTCGGGTCATGGGATCGTTGGAAATGGATGGTATTTCAGGGACTTGGCTGAGGTTGGATTCTGGAAGCAGTCGAACCACCTGGTCAAAGGTCAGAAAGTCTGGGACGACGCGCGCAGGGTGGTTCCGGGATTCGAATGTTCGCAACTGTTCTGGTGGTACAACATGTACGCCGCTGTCGACCATTCAATTACACCCAGGCCATACTATCCCGCAGACGGTAGAAAGATCCCGGCGCTGTACTCCAATCCAGCCGACGAAGCGGAGAAAGCGGAGGCCGAACTCGGGCCGTTTCCTTTTTTCAACTATTGGGGACCGGCCGCGGACGAGCGTTCGTCCGCATGGATAGCACAGTGCGCCAAGCGGGATCTGTCCAGAAACCGACCCACGCTGCAGCTGGTGTATCTCCCTCACCTCGATTACAACCTTCAGAGGCTGGGTCCGGGCGACCCGCGCATCAGGGAAGATGTGCGGAAAGTAGATGAAATCGCGGGTGATTTGATTGATTCGTCTCGGGCCTTGGGATATGACGTTCTGGTTGTCTCCGAGTATGGAATCGGGCAGGTTTCGCATCCCGTTCACATTAATAGAATTCTTCGTGAGGCGGGCTACGTGTCCGTCAGGCGCACCCCGGTCGGAGAGATGCTTGATTTTGGCGCTTCCAGAGCGTTCGCGGTGACCGACCATCAGATTGCCCATGTCTATGTTCGCCACAAGGCAGAGACAGAACGAGTCAGAACACTGCTATGCGAGTCTGCCGGTGTTGATCGTGTGCTGTGCGGAGAGGAGAAAAAGCAGTTCGGCGTCGACCATGAGAGGTCCGGCGAACTGGTTGCAATCGCGGATGTCGGGGCGTGGTTCACGTACTATTATTGGTTCGACGATGACGGGGCTCCTGATTTTGCCAGAACCGTCGATATTCACAGAAAGCCGGGATACGATCCGGTTGAACTCTTTATCGATCCCCAGATCAAACTTCCCCGGTTGAAGGTCGCGGGGAAGGTGCTGAAGAAGAAACTGGGATTCAGGACACTCATGGATGTGATACCGCTGGACGCCGGGTTGGTCAGGGGTAGTCACGGGCGGCTGCCGACCGTTGACGAGGACTACCCGGTATTGATTGGAACCAGAGCATCCCTGGCGTTGGATAGCTTGAATATGACGCAATTCAAGAAGCTTGTCATCAGTTGCTTGACCTGAGTCGTCGGTGGTAGCCGAATCTAAAGCCGAATTGATTCCCGGTTGAGTGGGAGCCCTGGTCGATGACGCAAACCAGATTTATGGTCCTCGGTTCGCAGAGGACAGGATCAACGCTGATTCGTACTTCTCTGGACAGCCATCCGTCCATCAGATGCTACGGGGAGATTTTCTTGATGCCGGGCATTGGCCCCGACAGTTATCCGTACTATGTGTCCCAGTCGCGCGACAGGAAGGTGAAAGACCTGGTTTTTCGCCGTCGTTTGGTTAGAAAATTTCTGCATGAACTTTACAACAACGATATATTCGATGCAGTCGGATTTAAGTTCATGTATAGCCAGGCCAAACGGTTTCCGTACCGAAGGGCTCCGACTGTCGTCGATTATGCGAGGGAGCACGGCGTTAGGATAATTCATGTTATTCGGGAAAATGCGCTGAAAACCCTCATCTCGAGAATTAACGCTAGAAATACCGGCATATACCATGTCAAGGGGGAGTCGCAGAAGGGAGCGAGAATTACGATTCCAACGAAAACATTACTCAATGAATTGACGAGGATTAAATCTGAGGATAACCATTGGGCCACTGTATTCGCCGAGAATCCGTATCTCTTAGTCCACTATGAGGATTTTGTGGAATCGCCGGAAATGATTTCCGGGAAGATGCTACGATTTCTGGGATTTGACGACGATATAGAGCTGACTTCACCTCACAAGAAAGTGATTACGAGCGGCCTCGATGAAGTGATAGAAAATTACAATGATGTCAGGCGTGCCCTGATAGGGTCGGAGTTTTCCGGTTTTCTTCCCTGATACTTGGTGGTCAAATCTGCAGTCTGGTGTGAATGAATACTCTGGAAAGTTACTTTTGAAACCAAAGAATATCGTAATTGCCGGATCCGGGCGCAGTGGTACGACCTGGATTCTGGACGCGCTGGCTGATTCCAATGATATGAGGACAATATTCGAGCCACTGCATCCTCAGGCAATTCCGAGTGCTCGCCCCTATTCGAACGCCTATATACCCAGGCACGCCGATGCTCCGGATCTCAAGTCCTATCTTGACGGAGTTTTCTCGTGTAAAACAAGGAGCGTCTGGTCGGATTACAGAGTAAGGCCGGATCGGATGATGCCGACAATTGCCACGTTCAGTAGTGTTCGTGAGATAAGACTGCTGCTTAGCCGATACGGCAATCTTTGGCGTAACTTCAGGAAGTATGGCCACAGTCAGCGCTCAGGTGTCATCACGAAGTTTATTAGAGCGAACCTCATGCTGGGATGGCTGGAGCAAAATTTTGATCTTAGTCTGTTGTTTGTCGTTCGCCACCCCGGGGCTGTTGTCGCATCACAACTGGAGAAAGGGACGGAATGGGATTTCAGAGCCCTGGAGTTATTCAAGTGCGATGCGCTGCTTTGGCAGGATTATCTTGCTGCGCACGAGGCGTTTCTGAAGAAAAACCTCTCTACCATTGAGTTATACACAACGATCTGGTGCATACAAAATGCGCTGCCCTTGAAGGAAGCGAAAGAAACCGGAAGGTCCGTGGCGTACTATGAGAAACTCATCACAGAGTCCGGTATCGAGTGGGCAAGAATCGCACATTCGCTTCAATTGGACAGGACTCCGGAGACGGAAACCGTCAAGGCCCCTTCCCAGCAATCCTCGAAAGTTTCGAATGCAGGATTTAGGAACCAGACCTACCGGGTATCACGATGGCAGGAACGGTTCTCAGGTTCGGATCTGTCTGCCATGCAGAGAGTTCTGGATGAGTTCCGGGTTTCTGTCTACTCGGCCCATGATGTGATGCCGCTATCATAAGTAGTCGCCACGTCACGATACAATGCGACGCTGGGCAACCATCCACGAACTGAGTGTGTCATGGAGTTAACAAACAGTCACGTAATACAGGCAGTAGCTGCTATTGTGCTCAGTATCTTCATTTATGTCCTCGCGCTGAAAATGCCGGGGAAAATAACACTGGGTGCCTTGATTCTACTCATACCTTTTCAGGTCATTGATTCCAGGTACGGAAGTATAAATGTTGTACTGATATATATTGCCGCTCTTGCCTTTCTTGCGCGTGGCGATCTCAGGCGACTGCCACTGTTTGTGCCGTTTCTGATTCTAATCGCAGCATATACGCTATCGCTTGGTCAGGTGCCATCGGGTAAATGGTTCTTCCATGTGATTTATCTTATATCTCTGGCCTCTAATATACTGCTATTTTATATGGTCTATAATCTAGCCTTAGAATCGGGTGACTGGCGCTATTTTAGAAACCTGCTTGTTGTTCAGAATATATTGATCGCGATATACAGCGTATTGCAACTAGGTGCGGGTTATAATGACATCAAGTTTTTCGGTATATCGGAGTTTCAAATGAACGAGAACCGGGAGGACGGGAGGCTCGTAGGTCCTTTCAAGGCGACGGGGGTAATGGTTGAATACCTGGCAATACAAATATTCATACTTTCATATGCCCTGCTGAGAGATAAAAAGATAAGATACAGGGCAATCTATATTTCACTAATATTTCTGAATATATTCTTCATGATCGCCTCCGGAAACCGGGGGGGTATCGTCACACTTGTCCTTGGGGCAATGGGATTTGTCGTGCTTTTCGGAAAAGAGATGGGATATCGCCGTGTCTTGGGAGGCGGCATTGTGGCCGCGATCCTGCTCACGGGAGCATCCTATATCGTGATCGAATACACCAATTTTAATACATTGTACGAGAGATTGGGTGAGACAGAAATCGAAGGCGGTGTTCCCGATACGCGTTCTATTACCTGGCCCCAGGCAATTAACAAGTTCAACCAGTCTCCGATACTTGGTAGTGGACCTTACTACAAAGAAGTACAGGATGCTAACAACGGGGAACTTCGGTATCCCCATAGCCTTTATCTGTTTGTCCCGGTCACACTCGGCATTAGTGGCTCTCTAGCATATCTGATATTCTTTTATGCAATGGCTACTAAAATTGGAAGCCCCTGGAGAGAGCAGGTACAGAGGGATGTAATCAGCGGCTTACCAAAGCTCGGTATCCTGATACTCTGCATATTCTTTGTGTCCGAGATTCGGATTGAGATGCTCCGTTTCAAGTTAACCGATTACCAACACTATTTATTTGTACTTTTTGGTGTGCTGGCAGCCTTTTCGGATCGTCTTCGAACTCGCGAGACAGACCGGCGTGTTGTTATAGCGCCCTCGGGTCTTGCGACCTCCGGACCTATGCGAATGACTCTAGTGAAATGACCATTGAATCTCCAGTGATTGTTGGTGGCCTAGGCCACTCTGGAACTCGTATTTTTGCGCAAATACTCGAATGTAATGGTGTGTTTGTTGGCTGGCCGCGGCTGACCAGGAAAAGGGGCAGTTATGACCTATTTTTAAAACGCAAGCTTAATAAATGGGTTGAGCCATATATCTACGGAAAATTGTCTGAGCAGGAACTAAATGTAATGCGCGAAGAGTTCAGGGCCCGATTAAGGCTTCTCTTCCCTCTGCGATCACGGAGATGGGGATTCAAGAATCCTAGAACTATATTGATTCTTCCAGAGATACATCAAATATTTCCAAACATGAAATTTATCCATGTTGTCAGGGATGGTAGAGATATATCGCTCGGTAACGAGTTTGTCTCTGGGAATACCTATGTAAATGCGTTTCTCTCAGCTGACGAGCAAACATTGACAGAATCCGAAAAAATGATTTTGTTCTGGGGGCGTGCCAACAAAAAGGGTAAGACTTACTGTGACGAGCACATGCCCGGTCAAAGTATGATGGTCAGGTTCGAAGAACTGTGTGAGCACCCTAAACGTGTTGTGCCTGAAATTGTCGATTTTTCAGGTCTGTCCAGGGATCGTTTGGAGGCTTCGATCAGTCTGGTTAAGAGGCCAGATTCTATAGGGCGCTGGAGAAACTACCGGGGTCAGATCAGGGAGCGGGTTCAGGAACTTGGTAATGAGTATCTGAAAGATTTTGGATACGCTTTGGTCTGAGTGCTGACGACTATCACGCATCCACGACGGTTCCAAGATGATTTCCCAGGGACGTCAGGTAAAATGGGCTGCATACACTCAAATCTGGTTATGCTCTGGAGTTGCGGAATAAAGATTTCGTATATGCCCGTATTTTACCGACATCCTAATATGAAGTCGAGCCTAGGTGGCGTGTGGCGGTGGGATTTGGTCCGTCGGCCGACTAATCGGGCGTTCAGCCGCATCTTGAAGTCGCCGGGCTGTCTTGGCGAAAAGTTTACAATTAGCAATTAGGCTTGGCCCATGATTATCAGCTACAAACACAGATACCTGTTTGTCGAGTTACCTCGCACTGGCACGACGGCGATCAGCAGGGAACTATGTGAGAAATACGATGGCGAAGCCATATTAAAGAAACATGCAACGTACGAGGATTTCTTGCGGTCACCGGAAGGTGAAAACGGTAGGGATTACTATACTTTTTCTTGTATTAGGCACCCTATGGATAAAGCGGTCAGTCTATATTATAAGTATAAAACAGATCACCGATCGTATTATTCCAGTGGCCGGAGAAAAGGAAAGGACAACTGGATTGTACGTATACAGCAGAGCAGTCAGTTCAAGTTCATAAGCAGCGCTAATGCGGATTTCAGCGACTATTTCATGCGTTATTTCTGGATCCCTTATGACGATTGGAGTATTCTGTCGCACGACATATTCAATCGTATTATAAGGTTCGAAGCATTGGACGAGGGGCTTTCCAAGGTACTGGGTGATCTGGATATAGAACAAGTGCGCCCTCTGCCAAGAAAAAACGTTACCGGCAGCCGTGCAGAGGATTTCTGCCAGTATTATCCGAAGAGAACCAGGCAGAGGGCAAAATGGATTTTCGGTCCATATATGAAAAAATGGGGGTACTCGTTCCCGCCCGACTGGGATATGGGGAATGTCGGGCTTATAGATAAACTGGTCTATAACACAGCAAACGCGTTCCGCTCGCTTTATTGGAGATACTATCGCTAGCAGATATTGATGAAAATATTAATCTATAGTATTTGGCGTAGCGGAACAAAGACGATTCGTCATCCGCTATACCGCGATAAGTTGACGCGACGAGCGGTCTATCAAGTCGTCGAATCGGATTCGGCAGCAAGTAGCTATATCGTACCGACGCTAGCATGACTTTTCAATGCGGAACGACCGGTTGTCGCAGAATTGACAATCGTCAATTCTGCGAATGATCAGCACAAATTTCTTGTGTTTTTGTCCTGAAAACGTATAAACGAAAGTTTTAGGGTAAGCGGCTACCTGAACTGTAGTTCCTAGCCGTATCTGTGGCCATGTAGGCGACAGGGAATGTTGTAATTTCACCATAGGGAAGTGCCATGTCCTCCGTGCACCTGCGGTTAACGCTGAAGCTGTCTCTCGTCTTTTCGCTTCTCCTCTCAGCAATTCCGGGTAGCGTATCTGCGTTGCCAGCGGATTTCGTAGAGGAAGATCTCTACCAGGCGCAAGCCAAGATGATCGCGCTCGAGTTTCTGCCTGACGGCCGGATGCTCGCACTGCGTAAGACCGGCGAGATTCATATCTTTGATCCGCAGGATAAGCCACCGCTCGGCCGTGTCGACTATATGGTCATCACGGACATCAATTCGGATGATGAGCGCGGATTGCTGGACATCGCACTGGACCCGAATTTCTCCAGCAACAACTACTTCTATCTGTACTATGTAAACGGATCGACCAATCGGGCAAGGGTATCCAGGTTCCAGCACGTGGAGAATTCGGGAGGCACCAGCAGTCGGGGTAACCTGGGTTCGGAACAGATCATCTGGGAGGACAATGTAGACGCAATCGGGTGTTGTCATCTGGGCGGCTCCATTGTCTTTGGCCCGGATGGCAAGCTGTACTTCGTGATCGGGGATAAATTCGAGAATAATATCTCTCAGGACCTTACCAAGACGGGTGGTAAGGTTTATCGCCTCAACAAGGATGGAACGATCCCGTCCGACAATCCCGATTTTTCGGCCATCGAACCCAATGCGGTACCAGGAATCTGGGCATTCGGCATCCGGAACCCGTTTCGGTCCAGCTGGGACATGCAACGGAACCGGTTGTTGATGGGAGAGGTCGGGGGCAACGATCAAGCCACGGCGACGGAGGACGTCCATGTTGGAAGGGCGGGAGCCAACTACGGTTGGCCAAACTGCGAAGGATCTACCTGCAATCCGACCAGCCCTGCGCTTCCGGCACCGTTCGACAAATTCGATGCCCCCCTTTTCTCCTATGACCACGCCGGGGTCGGGGCCGCGATTGTGGGAGGATTCGTCTACGAAGGATCGGTGTTTCCCGCATCCTTTCGGGACGCATACTTTTACGGTGATTATGCGCGTGGCGTAATCCGTTACCTGACCTTTGGCGGGGGCGGCAGTGTATCTGGCGATTTCGCATTTCATGCGGGTGCGGACAAGATCACGAACCTGAAGGAGGGTCCGGACGGGGCGCTCTACTACACACGTTTCGGCGCCGGTGCGAAGATACGCCGCATCCGCTATCTCGGCAGCGGCGGCAACCAGCCGCCCGTGATCACGCAGGCAAGTGGCGACCCGATCAGTGGAGCAGACCCACTGGATGTGACCTTCACTGGTGTTGCAACGGACAACGAAAACGACCCACTGACCTATCACTGGATATTCGGCGACGGAGTCGAAGCCGATGGGGCCGTCATTTCACATACCTACAATGGTAATGGCAGTTACAGTGCGGTCCTGCAGGTCTCGGACGGGGCGACTACGGTTGCGTCCCAGCCAATCCAGATCGATGTCGGTTCTGCCCCTGAAGTTACCCTGCTGACGCCCGTGGATGGCACGACATTTCGTGCGGGAGAGACGATACCCTTTAGCGCCTCGGCCACCGATGCCGACGGGACGCTGGGCGAGGCAAATATCAGTTGGGAGATCCTGTTTCACCACAACGATCACTTTCACACCGGCCCGGCCTACAGTGGTTCGATCGGTTCACTCTATGTGGAAACAACGGGGCACGACTGGAACGACAGTACACGCTACGAGTTTATTGTGGACGTGCAGGATTCCGACGGATTGACGGATACGGCATCGGTATTCGCGTTCCCGGACAAGGTGAATCTTGGTCTCGAAACCATCCCGCCGGGGCAGACGATCTATCTGGACGAGATTCCGAAAGTCACACCTGTCGTCTATGACACGCTGATTGATTTTCAGCACAACGTCGACGCGCTGAGCACCGCCTGCATAAACGATGTTCAATACACGTTCGACTCATGGTCGGATGGAGGCGCAGCGAAGCACGATATCGTCGTCCCGGACACGGATTTGACTGTAGTGGCAACGTATGTGCTTGAGGGTGGCGCGTGCAGTGTTGGTCCGCCCGTTACGCCGACAATTACGATCTCTTCTCCTGTCGAAGGAGAAACCATCGTGGGCACGGATGTTACTGTCCAGTATGAAATCCTTGGGACCGGATACGACCATGTTCATTTCTCCATCGATAGTGAACCCTACATCGCAGAGCACAACCTGACAGGAACATTCGTATTCAATAATGTTGCTGACGGGGCTCATCTGATCAGGGCTGCGCTGGTCAACGCAAATCACAGCGAGTTGACCAATCCCGAAGCGGTTACGACGGTCAATGTGAATGTGAGCCAGGCTGGTGGTGACCCGGGGGTCGTCACCCTCGTTTCGCCCAGCGGGACGATCAGTGAGCGGACACCTGCGTACACCTGGAACGCGGATCCCTTTGCCACGCGGTACCGGCTCAAGGTTGCCGACAGCACGGGGACCAAGAGGGTAAATGAGTGGTACTCCGCGGAGGAAGCCGGTTGCCCGTCGGGAACCGGGACGTGTTCGGTGACCCCCACCTAT
>JAJDOJ010000256.1 GCA_022340215.1 Gammaproteobacteria bacterium | reverse complement strand
CATGTCTTTGTCTCGGGTTTTGGCCAGTCTGCTTCACCAACCAACATAAATAAGCCAACTCCGTAGTTCCACATGCTGGATAATCATACCCAGCATCTACCAGAATATGCTTGGGCTTTTTATCCATCACTCCTGCTACTTTTCAATTCATGCGGTTATCCCTAACAAATCCTGGGGTTTTGACAAAGGTTGCAACCAGAGAAACCTGGGCGATGACTTGCTACCCCGGACAACGGTTCAATTTAACGCAAATATATCGCCTTATACGGGATGATTTCGATTTTTCATTAACCACGTGCTACGCGGATGCGGATAAGTGCACACGCTCACAAGGCAGCGATGAATCGTCTGTGCGTTGTGCTGGATCAATGATTAGCGTGGAGCGCGTGTGGAGCGCGAAAAGTTGTTGTATTTTTATCTATATGTTTTATATATGTTTATATGATTTTTTGTGGAGGTTCAAGTCCTCTCCTCGGCACCATAAACCACTCCCGTGTGTTTTCGGCTATGTCCGCCGCAACCGGCGCGACACTAGGACTCTGTAACTCGAACCATGGTTCTAATGTCCGTCCGTATCGACCCGACAATCGTCCTGGGATTTGCGGCGGTGGCGGCTCAAAAACATTAAATTTTTTCCGCATCAGGTTTCTGGTAATGCGGTAGCGAGTCCGATGGCTTCATTGCCGTCCGACTCTGCTGTCCAAGGTAACTTCCTTGCCGTTCGTTCGGTACTGGCAATCAAGCAACCATTGATCGAACCGCCGCGCGAACTCGGTGTGCAGACAAGGCACTCCCCGGTATTCCGGGGGCAGCATCCGGTTGAATGTCGTACTCAACATGACTTTGCCTACTGTTGCGTCGCAGTCCCCTCGGAGCCGGTCCCGTCTTTCGCCTTTGGCTCTTCAGGCGGTGGCGCCTTGCCCAATGCGGTCAGACAGGGTGTGCGGTCCTTGATGGCCGTTTCGAGGGCCTTCTGCGCGGCATAGGACAGCCCCATGGTCATCACGGCCGCGCCGACGGTAGCGCCCGCCGCCGCGGTTCCCTTGACGTCAAGGGCCGGGGTCGGATGTGCGAGTGTCCCGCCAACGCCCATCATCTTGGTCACGTCGCCGACATTGACGCCCAGCGCTTCGCGCCCCTGGGTGCGGATCGCAATGTCGATCTTCTCGGAATCGAGATCGATCTGACCGTTGCCGATGACGAACATTTTGTCGGTCTGCAGGACGATGCCCTTGTCGGTGGTGGCGACCCCCTCTTTGATCGTGAAGTTTACGACCGCGCAGTCCATCGGTGCCTTCTCCGCCTTATCCCCAAACGGGTTGATGGCCCCGAGGATCTGCACGATGATGTCAGCACCGATCAGGTTGATCGCCTTGTTGTCGATCTCGCCCTTGCCGACGTCGACCACCACCTTGCCGTTGAGTCCGGCCATGATCTCGTGCATCGACTTTCCGGCCCCTTTCACGTCGATCGTCATTGATGTCTTTCCATCGGTAACGACATCTTTCAACCCCTTGATCTCACCGAGTACTACCTCGGTCGCATCGATCTCGATATCGAGCTTCGGGTCCGACCCAGACGCATCAACGATCACGTCCCCTTTGATATCGCCGTTACCGGACTTTGCCTGTAGCGGTTGAATCTCGAGTTTGCCGTCATCGAGTTTCAGTCCGATGACGACGTCTTTCAGTTCGCGTACCTGCATCTCCACGCTTTTCGCGTCGAGACGGATGTCGGCATTGATCTCCTTCAATCTGTCGAAGGGCAAGGGATCATCTGAAAATACACGCTCTTTCGATGTGTCGGCTTCGGCTGCTCCCTCCTCCTTCGGTTTGGTCTCCACCTTAGCCGCCGGCTTCGCCTTCTCGAAAGGTTCCAGGTTGAGTCGAGTGCTGCTCAGTTTCGCCACCACGCGCATCGGTTTGGCCTCATAGGCGACAGAGGCCTCACCGCTCAGATCACTATCCCCCGCCTTCGCCTCGAGCGCGGACACCCGGTATCCGCCATCGATGTCGTTGAGCTTCGCCTTGACGTCGACCGGGCCCACCGCCGGCAGATCCGTACCACCAAGCACGCCGAGCACCTTGAGGTCCGGGGACTGGAGGGCAAATGCCATGTCGACACCCTTGCCATCCAGGGAGGCCGCTACGCTGCCATCGGTCGCCACGTGCACCTTGCCGGCGGACCCGTCGAGGGCGATCTCATAGACATCCCCGGTGTCGGTCAGATCCGCCTTGACGCTGAGCGGGCCGATATCCGGTATATCCCTTCCCGTCAGTTTCGAGACGGTGTCGAAGTTTGGCGCCTCGAGTTTCGCCGACACCGTCATCCCATCGGGATCGAAAGACCTGGCAATGCGGCCCTGCGCATCGACGGAGAGGTCGGCAAGTGCCCCCACCGCGGTCAGCCGGTAGAACCCCTCGGCTTCCGATGCCTTGCCGCTCAACTCGATCGGCCCGATCATGGGAAGATCTGTGCCCGCGATGGTGGCGATCGTCCCCAGGTCCGGCGCCTTGACCTCGTAATCCATATTGATTCCCGTACCGTCCAACGCCTTCGCCAACGTACCAGCGAGGGCGAGATCGATATCCGCGGCCTTCCCATCGAGCCTGATCCGATAATCGCCTTCGGTGTCGGAGATCTCCCCCTCGAACCGGATCGGGGCGATATCGGGCAGTTCGGTGCCCAAAAGTCCGGTGACGGTCTCAAGGTTTGGAGCCTCGACACTCGCCTTGAGTTTAAGGGCCGTAGTGTCCAGGGCTGCCTTGACCGTCTCGGTCATCGTGAACGCGACGTTTCCTACGGTCCCTTCCATCTCACTCCGGAATGGCTGGTTGTTCAGCAGGTCCGTCAGGTAACTCGTCGTTCCGTCGATATTGACCGGGATCTCGTTCAGCAGGGCGGCGATCCTCCACTCGAGCTGGCCCGAGAGGTTTCGATTGATGGTCAATTCATCGAGGTTCAGCACCATCTCGCGACTCGACACCCCATCCCGGTAAAGCAGATGGGCGTTTTCCAGCCTGACCTCGTACAGCGCGACGTCGATACCGACACCGCCCGACTCCGGCGCTTCGGGCTCTTCCGGCTCGGTCCGCTCTCTGCCCATCGCCCAGTTGACCCTGCTCTCGGCATCGGTCTCAAGCACGATCTCTGGATCGATCAGGATCAATTTGCGGACCTCGATGCGACCCGACAGCAGTGGAAGCACCGCCACCTTGAGCTCGGCCTCGCGGACCCGGACCATCTCGCTCTCCGTGCCCCAGGGGACGTTCGCCAGGCTCACGTCGCGCAGGACGATGCCGGGAACCAGCGATACGCTAAGATCCGAATCACCCTCGATTCGAAACCTGCGCCCCGTGGCTTCGGTGATCTGATCCTCGATCACGCCCTTGTAACGATCGAAGTCCACGAATGCCAGTGCGACGATCACGCCTGCAAACAGGATAACGACGACCAGCAGGGCGATCCCCAGAGACTTGAAGGCCTTCATCTCGACTGATTCCTTTCCACTCAGGTTGATTGGATGCTCTGATCCGCTACGCTATCGGACCCGGTGCCACGAAGCGTCCGTTCCCATCCAGGATAGGGCGGGGCTAAACCACAGAGGCATCCGGCTCTTTTGGCATACGCCCGGGACACCCGCTGACCGGTACCATCGGGGGCTGCAGGCAGGGTGCCATTATTACCGCCCAGCGCTTGTTACCACAAATTTCCGCGGACCGGTCTGTTCCGACCCGACGACTTCGGTCTCCGACGCCGTTCATGACTTGATACCACCCCGCATCGCGCTTTCGACGTCAGCGGCTCTCCGTTGCGGGAATCACCACCGGTGGAGCAGGAACCGGACACGCCGTCCCCGGTCCTATTATTCAAGTCGTACCTGGAGAATCCCATGCCAGTCGAATCGAAAAGACGAATCCTGTTGGGCGCCGCGGCAGTGCTGTTAACGAATGTCCCGCCCAAGGCGCTGGCCGGTGCCTTGCGTACAACACCCCGCCAGACCGCAGGCCCCTTCTACCCGGTCGACGTGCCACTGGATGACGACAACGACCTGGTGCGCGTCAGAGGGCAGGACCGTCCAGCCAGCGGAATGATCACCGAACTCACCGGGCGCATCGTCGACCGCAACGGACAAGCCCTGGACGACCTGCGCATCGAGATCTGGCAGTGCGATGTCAACGGCCGCTACCGTCACCCCCGCGAGAACGCCGACCGCCCGATCGATCCGGGATTCCAGGGCTTCGGGCATACCATCAGCGATACCCGGGGTCGGTACCGTTTCCGCACGATCCGTCCGGTCCCCTATCCCGGCCGGGCACCCCATATTCACGTCGCGGTGTACCCCCCCGAGGGCGAGGTGCCGTTCGTTACCCAGTTGTATGTGGCCGGTGACCCACGGAACGAAGGGGATTTTCTCTATCAGCGCGTACCCGGCGACCTGCGCCCCCTGGTAACCACCGAGTTCATCCCGACCCCGAGCGGCGGCGACACCTTGACGGCGCAGTGGGACATCGTCCTCGGTGTCACCCCAACCTGATTCACCCGGCAACCGGACGGGGCTGTGTGCCCAGAAAGCGCAGTATGACCACCGGCTATTCGATGAAACTCCGCCCGATGACGATCGATGATCTGGACGCCGCGAACGCGGTGGTCGAGGCGGCGATCATGACCTGGTCGGTTTCCGATCGCGTCAAACGTCTGTCGCTGCCGAGTTATCGTTACCAGCCACATGATCTCGATCACCTGACCCTTCGGGTGGCCGAAGGCGCGGCCGGCGAGGTCATCGGGGTCGCCGCCTGGGAACCGGCCGAAGCGGCGGATGCCCCTCAAGCGGCACGCGCGCTGTTGCTCCACGGCATCTATGTCGAAACGGATCTGCAGGGAAAGGGCATCGGTTCACGCCTGCTCGATGCCTCCATTCAGGCCGCGAGGCAGGGAGGATTCGAGGGTCTCCTGGTCAGGGCGAATCCCGACGCGGCGGGTTTTTTCTCAGCCAGGGGGCTGGCGCATCTTCCCGTCGAGGATCCTGTGCGTGACTATCCCCACCGCAACTGGCTGGCGCTGGGATCGGAAACCTGAGCCGGATCGAGGGAAGTCCCCGGCACAACGCTTACACGGCACTGGCAGGCGTGAGGGCGACCTCGTCACCCGGTTTCAGCAATCGTTCGGGCTCGGCAAACTGCCGATTCACCGTCACGGTCAGCGGGCCGGATAGCAGACGATTCCATATCTCGTCGCGCTCCCTCAGATACCCCAGCAGATCTGTCACGCTGAAGGTCGGCCGGGTCATCTCGATCTCCTCTCCTTCGCGGCCGAGCGCCTGCGCCAGGGTCGCGAAGTAGAGCAGCCTCAGAGGTTCGCCGCCGGTGCCGGCTTCATTCCCACCCTGGACAATGGCCCGATATTTCGCCAGGTTGGACGCCTTCTCGACACCCAGTCGATAAAGCGTGTCCCAGGAGTAGATGCCGGTATCGTGGCCGTCGTCGAACACGAGCTGCAACGCGTAATTTCCCACCGGCTCGATGCGCTCGATGTCAACCTCTTCCTTGTTCTTCAACCAGTCGCCCTGTATCCGCGCAACCTTGTTCTCCGCGGCCGGCGAGAACACCCGCAGATACTCGAAAGGCAGTAAGAACCGCTTGCCGTCGTCGAAGACGAGTTCGAGGGCGCGCTGCTTGCGATGCAGCGTGATTTCCGTGGGTATGGGTTCCCGGGCTCGGCTCATGGTTCCAGTCCGAAAAGATCAACCTGGCGGGCGTAGATCGATCACCGCCTGCATGAAGTGCGAGTTCCCACATCGGAAACCGGGATCATTCACTCTGGGCACTCCGGCCAGCCGTATCCCCAGCGCCACGGCAGCCCGGTGCAGGGGATCCCGCCGACGCGGACCGCGCGATACATCAAGTCCGCCACGGCAATGTACATGATCCGCACCCTGGAGACCGGGACATCGTATTCCTCCGCCACGATGGAGGCGCGTTCCTGACCGGTTTCCCGCACACACTGCCGCAAGATCTCGTCCGCCGCCCTGCGGGCGGAGAAACTCTCTTCGGCGGTCGCATCACGTGGACCACCGGCATGATACGCCCGGTCGTGTGTTACGCAACACGACTCCCAAGGGGGCGTTTCACCGTGCAGATCCGCGAATTCCGGGTACCGACGCGACGCGTATTGCCACCCGAACGAAAGCCCCCCACTACAGCCATCGGTAGTGAACGGGGCCAGCGAATTCGCGGGGTCCGCCTTTACCGCACCCAGGATTTCGTGGCGCTCCATCTCCAGCGTTCGTTCCAGAACGCCGAGCCGCGACTCGCCAGCGGCAAGGCCAGGCAAGACGGTTACCCAGGCACACAGCAGGAGCGCAACCGCTTTTCGACACCCACGACCGCGCGGTCCAACGGCGTATTCAAGGAAAGTCATTACCCTCCCGGGTGTGTCGCAACATTCAGGGAGAGTCATCGCGGTAGCTTCGGGGTGGAACAGGCCGCCCGAAAAGGATGGCGACATGGACGATCAGGCGTTCGATCGTGCTCATCCCGGCGCGGTCATTCAGCACCTCCCGCGCCATTTCGGGTTCGTCGGTGATGATCCCGTCGACACCCAGCGACGTCATGCGCGACATCGTGACTGGATCGTTGATCGTCCAGACCCAGACCTCGCGATCCGCCGCATGCGCCCTGCGGATAAATCCCGGGGTCGCCATCCCCGCGTTGACGGCGAGAAAATCCACATCGAGCTTCGTCAGGTCACCCAGCGCCCTGGCAGTCAGCAGGCCCGCGGGCCAGTCCGGGCGTAGCCGCCGGATCTCCTCGATGCCCGCCTGGCGCAGCGACATGATCGCCACTTCGGGCACCATCCCCAATGCCTCGACGAGGTCGACCACGCGTCGCTCCAGCTTGTCGTCGTGGCCGTAGTACTTGAGTTCGATCGCGACCAGGGCCTTTCCCCGGGCCGTCTCCAGGACCTCGCGCAGCGTCGGTGTACGCTCCCCTGAGAATCGAGGATCGAAACTGCTGCCGACATCGATCTCGCGGATCTGTTCGAGCGTCGCGTCCCAGATGTTGATCGGCACACCCGCAATCTTCATGAAATCGCTGTCGTGCACCACCACGACCTCGCCGTCCGCGGTTTCCTGAACGTCGATCTCGACCCAGTCCGTCTCGTCCTCGATGGCCTGCCGTACCGATGCGAGCGTGTTCTCCGGCGACTTTCCCGCCGCACCGCGGTGGGCGACGATCGCGACATCGTCGTCTACCCGCACACCCTTGAGGAGCCAGGCGCCCGTGCCGACGGCCACCACTGCCACCACGCCCAGTGCAATCAGAAAGCCCGGTAGCGAGAGGCCCCGGCCCTGCGCCGCGCGCCGTCCTTGCCGCTTTTCAAGCACTGCGTCGCTGACACCGGGGCCGAAATGTTCATACGCGGTGGTCAGAATCAGCGCGAAGGTCGCCGAGCCGAATGCCGTGACGAAGAGGTTGCCGAGTGACCACAAGGCGAACAGACCACCAAGCACGGCGACGACAAGCTTCAGGGAATGCTGGAATTGCGGGACGATAGCCATGCCGAGGATCTGTATGACACCGCCGAGGATTACGCCAAGCAGCAGCACGACCAACGCCCAGACGAGAAATACGACGAACAACCTCCGCTTGCCGCCGCTGAGCAGGTGTTCGCTCTCGGTAAACGCACCGGCTGGCGTCTCCCCGGAAAACAGTACCAGCAGAAGCGCCAGCGACCAGCCGATCAACTTGCGGACCAGCAGAATCGTCATCGCGAGCAGCACAACTGTGCTGAGGGTGACGGCCCCCCAGAACGCCGGCGGGCGCTCGGAAAGGTAGTAGTTGATATCGTGGTCCGTGAGCAGGGACCACGCGACCACCCCGGCAACTGCGAGAAAAGGCGCAACCAGCACCAGCACACGCACCACCAGCCGCATCGCGAACGAAAGGATTTCACCGGCCCTGACCACGGGCAGGAGCAGGGCCTCCTGCAGGTTGACTTCCCTGCCCCGAACGGACCCGACCGCCACACTCATCAAAGAGACCTGTTCGAGCGCCATGACGGTGATCAGGACCGCAGCGATGAGGATCATCGAAGCCAGCCCGGGAAGCGTCAACGCGAACCCGAGGATATCCTGGTCTGCTAGCGCCGGATGCCCGGACAGCCCGACGATGAAGCGGACGAGGGCGCCGGTCAGTGGCGCGAGCAGGACCACGCCAAACCCGGTGTATATGAGGTGAAGGACGAGATAGCGCTTCCAGTCCTTGCGCGCGCGCGACCAGACCTGACGCAGGATGTCCGGTAGGCCCTCCGACGCGTTCATGCCGCGATCCTCAACGGGAAGTTCCTCCGGTCGCCGTCATCTCGATCCGCTCGGTCTCCGCCGGTATGACTCTCAGGCCGTCCAGGGTTACGAAGGAACGCTCCCCGATATCGCCGCGCCGCGCCTCGTAGGATACGCTCTGTCCGCTTTGGGTATCGACCACCCGCACGCTGACGACCCGGTACCGGTCCTGCCATTCGAAGTAGAGATACATGGCCGAACCCAGAATCATGAACGCCACCAGGATGATCACTACGATCCGCAGGCTCTGGCCGGGGCCCGGATCCGTGGACCGGGGCGGCGTCGCCCCGGACGCTTCTTCGCTGTCATCCGACCGGGTACCGGTGTAGCGGAGATAGAGCACGAGGCCCGCGATCACGGCCGCGGTGAGGAGTAGTTTGGAGATCATAAACCCTGTTCCGTCAAGTCAATGCGCTGCCCGGCAGACGCCTCACGTATCCCGTCACACCGGCGCGTGTACGCCGTGGTAGAGGAGATTCGATGGCGCTGTTATTCTTCCTCGCCGCCAGAATCCGGTATCGACTGCTGTCCTGTCCTGTCCTGTCCCGTTCCACCACCGGTTTCGCGGAGGAAAGCCGCCCCCGGGGCGACGCGGAATCCACCGCCGGATGGATGTCGATCTGGTTCCTGCCCTTGTTTTTCGAATCGTATAACGCGGTATCCGCAGACCGGAACAGGATCTCCGGCGCCTGCCCATTTTCAGGAACGACACTCGCGACACCAATGCTGAGGCGATTTCTGTCAACAGAAATCGCCTCAGCAGATCCTGGGCAGCGGATCGTCCTCGAGTTCCTCGAGGAAGCGCTGCCCACCCAGCTCGGTTCCCAGTACGACACGTCCCCCCGTTCCGCCCACGCTGCCCACGCAGGCGGCCTGCGCTCCTTCCGGAAACCCACGCCATGCGGCAAGTACCCGATCCGAGGCCTCCCCCGAGACCACCGCCACGACCCTGCCCTCGCAGGCGAGGTAGTAGGGATCGTATCCCAGCATCTCGCAGACCGACCGCACGGGGTCGCGTACCGGTACCTTGTCTTCCCAGAGTTCTACCCCGTATCCCGTGGCGTCGGCGATTTCGTGCGCGACGGTCGCCAGCCCGCCGCGCGTGGGATCGCGCATGAAACGCACGCCTTCCATCCCCGACAGCGCCTGGGCAAGGGGCAGGACACTGGCGCTGTCCGAAACCACGTCGCCCCGCAGACCGAATTGCTCGCGCGCCAGCATGACCGCGATTCCGTGGTCTCCCACTGGTCCGCTGACCAGCACTTCGTCGCCCTCGCGAATCCGATCCATGCCGAGACTGAAGCCTGGCGAGGGTAGACCCATTCCCGTCGTGGCCAGATAGAGTCCTCCGCCCTCCCCGCGACGCACGACCTTGGTATCTCCGGCGGCAACCTGCACGCCTGCCTCGCGGGCGGCGCGCGCCAGCGAGACTACGATCCTCTCCAGCACCTCCCACTCCAGGCCCTCCTCGATGAACGCGTTGAGCGCCAGGTACTTCGGTATAGCCCCCGAGACGGCCAGGTCGTTGACCGTGCCATGCACGGCGAGCGACCCGATGTCCCCACCCGGGAATTCCAGGGGCTGAACCGTGAATCCGTCCGTCGTGAACACGACCTCGCTACCGGTAAACGGCAACGAAACCGCATCGGCGTGTGTGTCCAGCACACCCGAGGCGAGATGTCGGACAAAGATTCCGTCGATCAATTCGCGCATGAACCGTCCCCCGTTGCCGTGGGCGAGCGTGATCCGACTCTCGTTCAATCTGCCTCCTTTGACGGATGTCTGGCGATGATGCGCCGCGAATGGTTTGCGATGCCGGGTTCCGGAACCCGCTCAGGACGACAACCGTCGGAAGACTTCCCGGTCCTGCTCGAAGCAACGGCAAAAAGCGCCGCCGGCGACGTCACCGAGTACCGGCCAGTCATCCCCGGCGAGTCGCGTGGTCTGCGACCGGTATTCGGACAGCGCGGCCGCCTTCTTCGACAGGGTACCGCGCACATCGAGGCCATGACGGAATCGTCCCAGCAGGTTGACGTTGTCTCTCAAGGTCGATAACAGCACCCGGTACAGGCGACGCCCGCCACGCCGGTCCAGCGGGGCGAAGGGCCATTGCATCCAGAACCACACCGGATATTCGTACACGCTTGAGCGCAGACCCGAAACCTTCAGCGCGGCACACACGATAGTGTTCGTCCAGGCGTGGTCCTTCGGTCGCTCGTACGCGCTCGGCACGAAGATCATCTCGGGATGAAGTGCCTCCAGGATCCCCCGGACGCGCTCGAGGGCCTCTGACTCGACGGCTGCGAGCGACCGGTCCTCGAAACCCATCCAGTGCACGCGTTCGGGGTCAACCCCGAGTCGCGCGGCGGCCCTCAACGCCTCCTCGGCACGGAGCGCGGCCATGTCATCCCCATCCATCCACCGGCCGTGCGAATGCCTGCCATCGGTCATGATGACGATATCCACCGTCGCGCCGGCTTCGACCTTGCGGGCGATCGTGCCACCGCAGCCCAGCACCTCGTCGTCGGGATGGGGAGCGAAGACCAGTGCGGAAGCCTCCAGAGACCCCTCCAGACTCCTTCCGCGGGACAGCAGGTTCCGGTACAGCTCGGCAATACCTTCTCTCACTATCCCTCGCCCTACAGAAGCGGCACGCGAATCCGCGGGAACACCTCATCAATCGACGCCGTCACCGCCGTAACGATGCAGCAAATCAGTTTAACCCGCTTCCCGCGCCGCATGCTCGATGATCTGCCCGAAACAGATGCCGCCGTCGTTGCACGGTACCTGTTCGCAGAGTTGAACGACGTGCCCCCGCGATTCGAGTCCCGATTTCGCCAGTTCGCACAACAATCGATTCTGGAAAACCCCACCGGTCAGGCCGACAAACCCGAACGGCAGTGCGTGACGCAGTTCGCCGGCGACATCGACGATGGCGCCGGCCAGGGTCTCGTGGAATCCGCGCGCACGTTCCGCCCGATCTCGCCCGTCATCCATCAGGAGCGACATCAGGGGCGCCCAGTCCATGCGCAGTAATCCATCGCTTTCCGTCAGTGGCAACGCGAGCCTTGGGCCGCGTTCACCTGCGATCGCCTCGAGCTGCATAGGACCCTGTCCTTCGTAGCTCACGTGGGTTACGCCGAGAACGATTGCCGCCGCCGCATCGAACAGGCGTCCCGCGGCCGTACTGACGGGACAGTTCAGTCGCCGGTCCCATGCCACGCGTGCAATCCCTACGCCTTCGGGAGCATCGTTCCAGTCGATTCCCAGCTCCCAGCACAAGGCCGCGGCGCTGCGCCAGGGTTCCCGGCCCGCCCGGTCTCCGCCAGGTAGCCGGAAGGGTCGAAACGACCCGACACGACGCCAGGCACCCGGCCTTCCGTGAAGCACTTCCCCTCCCCAGATCGTGCCGTCCCCGCCGTAGCCGGTGCCGTCCCAGGTAAAGACCAACCAGTCGCCCTCACCCCGACACTCCCCGTAAAGCGCCGAGGCATGCGCGTGGTGATGCAGCACCGCTGTATCACGTACGCCGCGCGACCGCACCCAGCGCGTGGTGGTGTAATCGGGGTGCGCGTCACGGACGACGTCGACCGCCTCCACGCCGTAGAGGACCTGAAGGTCCGCAACGACCGCCTCGAAGACGGCGAGACTGCGGGGGGAATCCATGTCGCCGATATGGGGCGAGACGACCACACGGTCCTCCCAGGCCAGTGCCACCGTGTTCTTCAGGTGGCCGCCCACCGCCAGCACCGGGTGCCGTAGTCTCCACGGCAGCGGGAGCTCCAACGGAGCCATCCCCCGGCCGATGCGAATCGGGCGCGGCCGCCCCGCGATTGGCCGGAACACCGGGTCGTCGGCAGGTCGCTCGATCGGCCGGTCGTGATGCAGGAAGGCGTCGGCGATGGGTCTCAGGCGCCTCCCGGCCTCGCGATTCTCCGTCAGAACGGGTTCACCGCTGATGTTTCCCGACGTCGCGACGAGGGGCCCGCCGACGTCCGCGAGCAACAGGTGGTGCAGCGGGCTGTACGGGAACATGACGCCGACCTCTTTCAGGCCGGGTGCGATCCACCGCGAAAGACCACCGGGGTCGGGAAGCAACACGATGGGCCGCGCCGGGCCGCTCAGGAGTTCGAACGTGTCGTCGTCCATGGAAACCGGAGGTCCTGCCGTGGCCGGGAACAGCACCGCCAACGGCTTGTCCGGCCGTTTTTTCCGTTCACGCAGGCGTAGAACGGCGGCGTCGCTGCGCGCATCGCACATCAGGTGATAGCCTCCGATACCCTTGACCGCCACCACCCTGCCCGCGGCCAGCGCCGCCACGCAGGCCGCGAGTGAACCGGGTGTACCGTCGATCGTCTCGCCGTCCCGAACCCAGGACAGCGACGGACCGCAGGAGGCGCATGCAACCGGCTCCGCGTGGAAACGGCGGTCCAGCGGGTCTTCGTACTCCGCCCTGCAAGGCCCGCACAACGGGAATCCCGCCATCGTCGTCGAGGCGCGATCGTAGGGCAATCCGCGGATGATGGTGTAGCGGGGGCCGCATTGCGTGCAGTTAATGAAGGGATAGCGGTACCGCCTTGCGGCAGGATCGGCGAGTTCCCGCAGGCAGTCCTCGCAGGTAAAGTAGTCCGGCGGCAGGTGAATCTCCCGCCTGCCGGTGTGAGCGCTGGACCTGATCGCGAATCCCTCGAGGGGGCCGCTCGGGACGGGCTCCACGGAATCGATGCGGGGACGTGAGATCTTCGGCGCGTCTCGCTCGAGCTTGCGGGCAAAGGCGTCCAGACCTTTCACCTCGCCCTGCGCAAGGATCTCTACGCGACCCTCGGTGTTACGGACCCAGCCGGATAATCCGTAGCGGTGGGCCAGACGATAGACGAAGGGTCGGAATCCGACCCCCTGCACGTGTCCGGTTACGACCCAGTGCCTCGTTACGGGGGCGTCTCGCAGCACTATTGGACACCCTGGGTCGAATGGTTTGCCCGCCTCGCCACCGCAGTCGCGCTGGCATGGTTCTCATTCTCCGGAGGCGGCGCGTAGAATCCCCGCTGGTCCCGGCTTTTACGCCGGACACCCTTCAAACCAGCGCCGCAGATCAACCGGGCCAGGGTTGCCATGTCTCAAGGATCCCGAAATCCGATCGGAAATCAGCGTACCACGTTGCGGCGCGGCGTCCGATGCGCTCGGCTCGTTACGCTGGTCCTGGCATTGTCGCTGAGCTCGCCTCAGACGGGCCGTCCCTCCGCCACGATCACCCCCGGTGACATGGCGTCCTTGATGCGCGCCATGCTCGTCATGGCAAAGATGTGGAATTCGATGTTCGGCGACGGGCCCTCGGATCTCGCCAGCTCGATGATGGGAGGATCATCGCTGATGGATGGTTTCGGATCGTACGGCATGCCGGCCGGAAGCTGGACCAGCATGATGGGCATCACCGATCCGATGTCCTTCTGGGGAGCCGGCGCCGGCTTCACGCCCCCTGCCAACACACCCTGGCCTGGTGCGTTTTCCGGCATGCCCGGAACGACGGGCCCGTACGGAGGTCCGCGATACGGCGGGCGAGGCGTCACGCTTCGGGCCCTCCAGGGAACCTGGGCCGGTGCAAACGGTACCCTGCTGATGGTCGACGGCAAACGCTTCATGCTGTACCTGGACGAACAGCTCGCGGGTATCGGGACACTCAGAATTGTCCGGCAATCGCTGTTTGTGCAGGACGCGGTCAGCCGGCAGTCACGCACCTACGGGCTCGCCCTGCGAGACAACCTGATGATCTGGACCGAGCGCGGCGGGCGTACCCAGGCCTTCCGCCGAATCGCGCGATGAGTTCCGCTCACCCGACCGGATTCCAGGTACCCGATCCCTTAACGGGAGGGATCGGAATCGCAGCAAAAAAAGACCCCCGGGGTCGCCGGGGGTCCAGTAGCCGCTAGGGCTTGGGGGGTTGCTTCAGTAAGCTTTTATATAATGCCGCAAACGGCTTCGGACAGGTTCGACTCAAGCAGGTCGAGTTTCGCACCAACCCGGAAGCAGACCTGGTCGCCCGGGTTCGCAC
>JAJDOJ010000255.1 GCA_022340215.1 Gammaproteobacteria bacterium | reverse complement strand
GGGGAGAGAGCAACGGATTGGGCTCGCCGAGGGCGTTGGCGCGGTAACGGGACCAGCGATAATCTTCGTGGGTATCGACCATCGCGGTGCGTAGGGGATTGAGCTCGATATCGCGGTAGCAGGCGGGCAAATAGCTCTCTTCTTGGATGGCGTTCGCCTTGAAACGGCCTTCCCACAGGGTTGCGGTGCGTTGGTAGCTGTGGTCGATGTAAGGGTACGAACCGTCTGCCGAGTGCCTGTAGCGTGGCACCGATCGCTTGCGCTTCGCGCGGCGTCATCAGCAGATGGATGTGATTCGTCATCAACATGTACGCGTGGATCGAGCAACCGTGATCGCTTGCGGCCTTGCCTAACCACTCGAGGTAGACTCGGTAGTCGTTGTCGTCAAACAACACCGCCTGTCAATGGTTGCCCCGTTGCACGACATGGACGGGAACGCCCGGACGGAAGAAGCGTCGTTTGCGGGGCATGCACAGACTCCTGGCTACGGTCGGAAGCGTTAGGGGTATATCCTAAAAAAGGTTCAGACCCCTTTGCTGCTCCTTCCCACAACCGTTACCACTCCAGTCTCTTCGCAAAAGCAGAATCCATCACCTGGAGATTTTTCCGATATCGGGAGAAATCCTTAAGGACTGTTTCCCAGGTCGGCAGGGCGGTGTTCGCGGCTATCGGCAGGTCGGGGTTGATCATGAGGATTTCTTCCTCGACAAAGTCATGAGCTTCGCAGTCTTCACGATATTCCCTGATCGCCCACCATTGACAGCGTTTGCAACGGAGTAAGTTTGTGATGACGACCGGGATGAGCTCATCGCGTCGAAACGATTCACCGGCCTCAGTCGCGTCTAAGCTGGTGGCACTCACGCGATCTTGGCACCGTGGGCATTTTTGCAGACCCGGAGGCTGGCGAGTGAATGACGCACGGAGGTCAAAACCTATGATGAGAGGCGTATCGCTATCCATAGAGATTCGCTGGTGAAGGTCGTCGTGTATTTAATCTAACCGTGAGACACGAGTTGATCCGCCGGCCTTCAGCCTGACTTCAATTGATAGATTGGCCTTTCCCCCTTCGCCTCGTAGTAGGGCATCATCTCGGGGATCAGTTTGCCGAGGGCCTCGCTGCGGTTCTCCGGGGCGGGGTGGGTGCTGAGGAACTGGGGTGGACTGCTGCCGCCCGCCTTGCCCATCTTCTCCCAGAGCGTCACCGAGGCGCGCGGGTCGTAGCCGGCCCTGGCGGCCAGTTCGATGCCGATGCGGTCGGCTTCGCTCTCGGCCGTACGGCTGTTGGGAAGTTTCACTGCCAGTGCCGCCGCGGCCGCGGCCCCGCCCATCGCCAGACCCGGCCGGTCGGAGGCCACACCCACGGCCAGCACGCCGATCGTCGAGGCCATGGAGACGGACATCTTTTCGGCTTGGTGATTCGCCAGGGCGTGCGCGATTTCGTGGCCGATGACCTGGGCCAGCTCGTCGTCGGTGGGGTGGATCTCGTTGATCAGACCGGTGTAGACCGCCATCTTGCCGCCCGCCATGCACCAGGCGTTGACCGTCTCGGGGTCGTCGAGAATCTTCATGCTCCAGTCCCAGTCCTTTGTTTCCGGGCGCATGATGATGGCCTGGGCGATAAGCTTCTCCGTGATCCGGGTGACGCGTGCCTTAAGCGCGGCATCGTTGTCCAGCTTGCCCTGCTGGGCGAAAGGCTGGATGGTCTGCGCGTAGGCGGACTTGGAGGCCTCGATGGCGCTGTCCTCGGAGACCAGCATGAGCTGGCGACGCCCGGTGGGCGAGGTAGCGCAGGCGGTGATGACGAGGGCGGTGACTAAGAAGAGAAAAGGTTTGGACATCATGACGGCTTGCGGTCCGGATGGGTGTTACTGCAACAGGCTCCAAAGGCCGAGCCCAGAAGGTGTATAAGTATCCATGACCACGTCCCGACGGATCAAGTTCCCGGGATCCCGGCTGGCATCCTATGCCAGTCCGGTCAGGGCGATCCGCGTGTACGGCCCGGTCCGATCCTATGATGTCGCCATCCGTGGAGGTCCATTGCCGGGCCCGCGCCCAAGCAGGCGGATCTGCGTGCCGTCCACCGCCAGGCGGACTCGAGTCCCGAGGGCGTACAGTGGTTCGTCCACGGCATGCTCTTCGTCCACGAGCAGGTCCTGTCCACCGGTGTCGATCCGGTAGCGAACGAGATGACCGAGGAACTCACGGTTCCGGATCGCGCCGTTCCACTCAATCTCGTGGTCGGCCAGGGTTGTGTCACGTGCCGCGATGCGCAGGTTGTGCGGCCGGAGCAGTGCCACCGCGCAGCCGCGCGGCGCTGCCTCCTGAAGCGGTATGTTCAAGCCGGATTCCGATCGGAAGACCCCTCGGACCCCGCTATGACGTATCTCGCCTGCAATCAGATTCGCCGCCCCGAGAAATTGTGCCACAAAGGAATTCTCCGGATGGTCGTAGAGCGACATGGGCGATCCGACCTGCTGGAGTTTTCCATCCCTGAGCACGGCAATGCGGTCGGACACGGTGTTGGCCTCCTCCTGATCATGGGTCACGTAGATGGTGGTAATCCCGAGGCGCTGCTGCAGGCCCCGGATCTCCTGTCGCATGCGGATACGAAGGTTTGCATCCAGGTTGGACAGGGGTTCGTCGAGAAGTAGCACGCTGGGTTCGATCACGACGGTACGCGCCAGGGCCACGCGCTGCTGCTGCCCGCCGGACAACTGCCCCGGGCGGCGTTGCGCGAACTCGCTCAGGCCCACCAGATCGAGGGCCGCGTCGACCCGGCTGCGGATCTCTGCAGCCGGCCGCCGGCGTTCCTGCAGACCGAACGCGACGTTCTTTCGCACCGTCATATGAGGCCACAGGGCATAGTTCTGGAACACCATGCCGACATCGCGCCTCCAGGGGTGCAGGTTCGTGATGTCGCGATTTCCGATCCGGATACGCCCTCTCGGTGGTGGTCCGAATCCGGCGATTGCCCTGAGCAGGGTCGACTTGCCCGAGCCGGACGGCCCGAGGAAGGTGAAGAACTCGCCTGGCAATACCTCCAGGTCGATGTCCGAGACCACCGTGTGGTGGTCGTAGGCGACCCCAACCTGCCGCAGGGTCACACCGGCAGTACCGGATTCTTTCATCTTCCCGTTCATCTCGTTGTTCGACGCGGCTGCACGAACGCTCGGTTCGGTCTGGCCGTGTTTTTGTGATGCCCGTGCGCAATCATCCTGTGGGCGACATAGGTGCCCAACCCGACAATGAGGACAGCCAGTGTACCCAGTGCCGCTCCCGGCCCCCGGCCGGCGGCCGACTGCATGAACACGTAGATCCCGTAGGACAGCGGTGCGTCCGACTGCCGGGAGACGAGCATCAGGGTGGTGGAGAGTTCCACCGAGGCGGTGGCAAAACTGGTGACGAACCCCGCCAGTATCCCCCCGGCCATGAGGGGTATGACAACGCGTCCGATCGTGCGTCGTTTCGTTGCACCGAGATTCTCCGCCGCCTCCTCCAGCGTGACGCTCACCTGCTGTAGCGCCGCGACGCATGCGCGCAACGCGTAGGGCAGACGGCGGATCGACAGGGCGATGACGAGGATCACCCACCACGAGGCCAGGGATTGATCACCGAAGGGAACGGTCCAGCCATGGAAGGTTCGCAGGTAGCCGATTCCCAGCACCACGCCCGGCACCGCCACCGCCGCGGTGGCGGTATAGTCGAGCCAGCTTCGGGCGGGCAGGCGGGTGCGCCAGACTAGGTAGGCGATCGCGGTGCCGAGCACCACATCGATGGCGGCCGCCAGCCCGGCATACAACATCGTGTTGGTAATGTAACCCGACGAGCTCTCGAAAACTCGCGCATAGTGGTCCAGTGTGAATCCGTCCGGCAGCACCGCAAAAGACCAGACCGACCCGAAGGATAGCAGCAGCAGTCCGACGTGCGGGGCGAGCACGACGCTCATGACCAGTCCGATCACGATATAGGCGCCGATCCGTCCCCCGGGCCCCAGGGTACGCTGTGACAGGCCGCCACCGCCTTTCTGCACCGAGCTGTAGTCCCGTCCCCTGATGGCCAGGAAGGACACCCAGAGCGAGAAGATGGAGAACAACACCAGCATGACGGCAATGACGTACCCCATGGGATCATTGATACCGATGGAGGTGATCCGGAGATAGGCCTGCGGCGCGAGCATGTTGTTGACGTTCAGCAATAGCGGCGTGCCGAGATCGTCGAACGACTTGAGAAATACCAGTGCGGCGCCCGCGACGAAGCCCGGCATCGCCAGTGCGATGACAACGCGGCGGAACAGGCGAAGACCGCTCGCCCCCAGGTTCTGGGCGGATTCCTCAAGCGAGCGGTCGATATTCGCCAGGCTTGCGGACAGATTGGTCAGTATGAAGGGAAAGTAGTGGATCCCCTCGATCAGAATGACACCGTTGAGTCCTTTCATGAAGGGGATGGTGAACCCCAGGTGCGCATCCAGGAGCAGGTTGACGCTCCCGTTCGAACCGAACAGCATCCGCATCGCCACGGCACTGACGAACGGAGGCATGATGAGCGGTAGCACCCCCAGGGTCTGAATCAGTATCGCGCCCTTGAATTCGAACCGGGAGGTGAAATAGGCCAGGGGCAGGGCGAGGATCGAGGCGAGTACCACGGACATGCCGGCCACGTACAGGGAGTTCCAGAACGACTCGCGAAACAGCGCAGAACCGAAGAAATCCTGGAAGTTGACCAGGGTCAGGGCCCCGGTGTGAGGATCCTGAAAGGCGACGGCTACCACCTTCAGGACGGGAACCACGAGGAACAACGCCAGGAATGCCGCCACCAGCAAAGCAGCGGAGATGGGCCCGCGATGGCGGTGAATGAGATCCCTCACAGGCTGTGCAGAAACGGTGGGCCTGATTCCGCCATAGAGGCGGTCACCGGGGTCAGTTCTTCCGCGCCATCGACAATGCCTTATCGGCCAGCTTCCTTGCCTCCTCGTAGTTTCCGCGTACGAACCGGTCCCATTGCCGCTCGATCTCCGCCTGGCGTTGCTGGGCGCTATCCGAGGATTTCCGACGCCCGGCCTCGAATATCGCCACATAGTCAGGATCGCCGGCCTCGGCCTCCGAGACCGGTGTGGCTGCCAGCAGCGAGCGGGCCTCGGTCACGAGCGCCTGCGCCTCGGCGTCGGGCCGAACGGCCAGGGCCTGCTCAGCGTCGTGGATTGACTTGACCACGCGACGCAGGTCGTTGGCGCGAAACGTGATCATCTGGTCGAACAGGGCGTTGATCACCGGATATCGGGCCTTTGACAGGCCCGCATCGAAACGGACCTTCGCCGCGATGGCGCCCTCCCTGAACGGGTCAGGCAGGCCCGGCGGCGCCTTGACGTAGACCGCGGGCTTGACCGGCAGGCGCTGGATGCTCGGGTCGAAGAGGATCTCTTGACCCTGGTCCGACAGCAGGAAATCGATGAAGGCACCGGCGGCCTCGGGATGCGGTGCGTTCTTTACCACCCCCACATTGGCCGGAACCAGAGCCGTCTCTTGCGGATAGACGAATTCCACGGGAAAGCCCGAGGCCTTCGAGGTGTAGGCGAAATAATCGATAACGATACCGATGCCGAACTCGCCGCTGTTGACACCGTCCGGCACACCGAAGCTGCGCTCGGTGATGGTCTTGAAGTTCCCGGCCATTTCCTTGATCAGACCCCAGCCCTCGTCCCAGCCTTCGCCCTGCAGGATGACCTCGACGGTCAGGTGGGTCGTGCCGCTGCGTGACGGGGACGACATGCCTACATGCCCGTAATAGACGGGCTGGGTCAGGTCGTGCCATTCTCGCGGCGCTGGCAGTTTCATCGCCCTCAGGTAGCGGGTGTTGTACATGATCCCGTACCCGGAGGCTGCAAAACCGTGAAAATAGCCATCGGGGTCGTTGATAGGGAACTCGCCGATCCTGTCCGGAATTCCGCTCGCATCGGGCTGGAATTTCTGGAGCAGCCCCCCGTCCTTGAGGACGTCGAAGGCGTCAGGCGCGGATACCCAGAACAGATCGCTGGTGTTGTTCCCCGCGGTTTCCCGCAGGTAAACCACGCCTGCGGAGGTGTTCTTGTTGAGGACCTCCACGGTGGTACCTGGATGTGTGCTTTCAAAGGCGGCCTTGAAGGGTGTGGTGAGGTCTTTGGGAAATGACGTGACGATCACCAGTTTGTTCTCTATCGCGTGACTGGTACCGGCGGAACCGAGCGGCGCGAGCAACGCAAGAAGGATCGTCATGAATTGCCGCAGGCGGGCTGGACTTTTCATTGCACTGGACTCTCTGTTCAGATTCTTGTCGATACGAAGGACGGGTCGCATGTTTCACGCCGACCTCAATGAGGTTGGCCTCGTGACGAACCCAACCAGGCTTGGCAGCCGCGAGATCCCGCAGCCGATCGAGTCCCGGATTGTACTGCGTATGCGGGTCTGAGTTCCGGCACGGGGACTGCAACGCAAATTTCTTACTGATTACCCCTGAGACTCAGCTTCGATGAAATATTGATTCTTGTTGTCAGGGGGCGACATCCGGGTCAGTTCAGCAAGACGCGCCGTTAATACGTCCATGTAGGCTCGACCGCGGCATCCATGCCGCAGACGACGGTCTTGCTGAACTGACCCGAATGTCTCTTGGCAGGAGCGGCGGGACCCGATGATTCGATATCGAAAGATGGCTGAGAATCAGCGGTAATCAGGAATTTCTTTTATCAAGCATTCATTCCCCCTGTGCTTCCTCGAGGGCCTCGCTGGCGGAGAGCCATTGTGCCTCGGCCTGGGCCAGTTCCATGGCCAGACGGGCCCTGGACTCGAGCAGTTCGACCAGCTCCGGTTTGGCGGCGTCTTCGTAGATCTTTGGGTCCGCGAGGCGCCGCTCTATGCGGTTGTTCGCTTCCGATAAACATTCCAGCGCTGCCTCTAAGCGGCGGGTTTCCCGGCGTAAAGGGGCCAGTTGCCGCCGCCGTTCCGCCTCTTCCCTGCGCCTGCCGCGGCGTACCGCGCCGTTCCCCGGTCGTTGCTCCGGCGTTTCTCCGCGGCTCGCGATTCTGCGCCGCTCTTCGGCGAGCCAGCGGGGATAGTCGTCGAGGTCGCCGTCGAACGGTCGCACCTGCCCGCCGTTGACCAGAAGGAGCTCGTCGGTGACGGTTCGCAGCAGGTGCCGGTCGTGGGACACGAGCACCACCGCGCCCTCGAAGTCCTGCAGGGCGACCGTCAGGCTCAGCCGCATCTCCAGGTCGAGGTGGTTGGTGGGTTCGTCCAGAAGCAGCAGGCCAGGGCGCTGGTAGACCAGCAGGGCCAGGACCAGTCTCGCCTTCTCGCCGCCGGAAAACGGCGCGACCGGTTCGCCGGCCCGTTCACCGGGGAAACCGAATCCGCCCAGGAAGTTCAGCAGGGCCTGCTCGCTCGCCTTCGGGTCGAGACGGTGCAGGTGAAGCAGCGGGCTGGCGCTGGCATCCAGCTGGTCGAGCTGGTGCTGCGCGAAATAGCCGATGCGCAGGTCGCGGGCATCCGTGCGCCGTCCCGCGAGCGGTTCGATCTCCCGGGCGAGCAGCTTGATCAGGGTGGATTTGCCCGCGCCGTTGTGGCCGAGCAGACCGATCCGTTGTCCCGGTGCGATATTGAGGTGCAGTCCTTTCAGCACCGGGGTCGTATTGTAACCCGCCGACACGTCTTCCATGCGGCACAACGGACTGGCCAGCCGCTCGGGGGCGCAAAACGAAAAATGGAAGGGCGAGTCCACGTGCGCGGGTGCGATCAGTTCCATGCGCTCCAGGGCCTTCAACCGGCTCTGCGCCTGGCGCGCTTTGGTGGCCTTGGCCCGGAAGCGTTCGACGAACTGCTGCATGTGCCGGACCTCGCGCTGCTGTTTCTCCCAGGCCGCGTGCTGTGTCGCCAGCCGGGCGGCGCGCTGGGTCTCGAAGTCCGAGTAGTTTCCGGTGTAGAGCGTGGCGCGCTGTTGCTCGATGTGCAGGATGTGGTCGGTGACGCGATCGAGGAAATCCCGGTCGTGGGAGATGAGCAGCAGGGTGCCCGGGTAGGCTGTGAGCCACGTTTCCAGCCAGATCACCGCGTCCAGATCCAGATGATTGGTGGGCTCGTCGAGCAGCAGCAGATCCGAGCGGCACATCAGGGCCTGGGCGAGATTGAGCCGCATCCGCCAGCCGCCCGAGAGGGTGCGCAGTGGCACCTCGTCCTGCTCGGGGGTGAATCCCAGGCCGTGCATGAGCTTCGCGGCCCGGGAACGGGCGGCGTATCCGTCGATGGCGTCCAGCCAGGCGTGAAGCTCGGCCTGTCGATGGCCATCGCCATCGGTCTCCGCACACTCGAGGTCGTATTGGATGCGGCGCAGTTCGTTGTCCCCGTCGATCACATACTCGATGGCGGGACGGTCGGTCGAGGGTGTCTCCTGCGCGACATGGGCGATCGTCAGTCCCTCGGGCAGGCGGAGATCGCCGGCGTCGGCATGGATTTCTCCGAGGACCAGGGAAAACAGGCTGGACTTGCCGCTACCGTTGGCGCCGGTCACGCCGGTCCGGTAGCCCGCGTAGATCGTGAGGGCCGCGTCCTCGATCAGCAGCCGAGGCCCTCGACGCAGGGCGAGGCGATCGAGCGTCAGCATCCCAGAAACGGTGCCTGAGGCAACTCGCTCATGCGCCACCGCGCATGCGTTGCCAGATGTAGACCAGGGGTGGTGTCAGACTCTCGGCGCCATCGCTGATCCAGGCGTCCAGGGCCTGAGGTTCGATCCATCGCCCGTCGTCGATCTCGTCTCGGTCGAGCGTGAACGGACCGTCATGAACGGCGCGATAGACCCAGATGAACTCCATCCCCGTCATGGGGCTCGAATCGATCCGGAACAAGGCTTTGGGCGCCTCGTCCAGCGCCACCCCGAGTTCTTCGGCGACCTCGCGCAGCACACAGGCATCGTAGTCCTCCCCGTGGTCGACGTGGCCCGCAGCGGAACTGTCCCAGAGTCCGGGGTTCTCGGATTTGCTCAGGGAGCGTTTCTGCAGAAATAACTCGCCCCTTCGGTTGAACACCATGACGTGCACGGCGCGGTGACGCAGCCCCAGGCGGTGCACCTCGCCGCGTTCGCGGTGGCCCACCACCCGGTCATGTTCGTCGACCACACTCAACAGCTCTTCTTGCATGGGATCCTTTACCAGGCGTTCAGGTGGCCGGGACCGGCGCGATGCACGCCTCGTAGGGGTGACGCCTCGTAATCAGGCCGCTGAACCGGAAGACATCGAGCAACCGTTCGTAGGCGCCGCGGGTGATATCGATTCCCGGTGTCCAGCAACCAAGTCGCTGGTAGGCGGCGACGGTGTCGCGCAGGACGTCCGCATCGATGGCCGGGAAGAAATCCGCGAGCAGGCCGGCGATTTCCTCCGCGGGCGTGCTCGTCGCATGGCTGCGCGCCTTGCGGTAGGCGCGCAGGAAGGCCCGCGACATGTTGCTCGTAAGCCACTCGCGCGATGCGCACAGGCTGCTGAACGCGACCGCTCCGACCGCGTCTCCCACGGCCGCCACGACGTATCCGAGGCCATCCTTTTCCAGTTGCTGGGCCGCGGGTCCCTGCAGATGGACGTACTCGCCGCTGCCCGAGCGAAACGCCCGGTCGATATTGTCGACACCGCCGGCGTCGACCGCGCGGATCTCGCGATAGTCGACACCCATCCGGTCGAGCCCGAAACGGATCATCGCCAGTGGCTGGAAGAAATGGTCGACCAGGACCTCGGCGCCGGCCAGCTTGTCCCAGGTGAACCGCGGATCCGCTTCCCTGGCCACGATGAAGAAGCCGTCCCGCTCGTTGATCTGGGCGAAGTGGACGACGTCGGGGCGTTCGCTCCGCTCGAGTTCCGCGAAGCTGGTCGCGACGGCGGATTGCGCGACGTGGACCGTGCCGGACTGGATGCCCCTGGGCACGTCGTCTCCGGCTTTTGCCGCCTCGTAGTGTGGTTCGAGCCCCTCGTCCTCCAGGTACCCGCCGCCGATGGTCAGCAACAGCGGCGTATAGAAGGCGGAATGGCGCAACGCCATGATGTGGATTCGGGCCATATTTCCGGTGAGGCAGGTGTTTTTCCCAGTGACACTGTAGTGCAGTCCCGCCTCAAATTCACCCGGGCGCGGAATTGTGGGTATGATCGAGTAGCTTCGAGGAGAGCCAGGTCAATTCTGGGGACAGGCCTGGCGTTGATCTGAGGTTTGAGTGACTTAGGCGATTTCTGTCAAATGACATACCCTCCTGCTTGTCTTTGTCGTCCGTCATCTGTGTTGCGACAACTAGTGACATAGTTCGACTATGCGCCTGTTGTCGCGTCTTGACGACGAACGAAAATCCGGCGCGATCTGGTATGTCATTTTCCGGCAATCGCCTAACGGATACTCTTTTCGGACAACATTCACCGTATCGACATCGTCCTCGGTTACAGTTTCGAGCCGTGGAAGGACATCCGCGCGGCGATTGTGCCCGCGCTGCGGGACCGCGAGTCTGGGGTCTTCGATTTCGGTCTCAGGGCGACGCGCGAGGCCATCATGCGCTCCAAATGGCATGGCCACCGGCGAGAGGGTGGAGGAACAGCAAGTCACTCAGATCGGGCATGGTACTTGCATTGACATTTTTTAATGTGCGGGGCCGTATCGGGACGAGATCCAAGCCAACCTCCTCCCAGGGAACAGGGGTGAGGTTGCATTTGGGGACATGTGCTCTATTGTAATACCACCTCCTGGTGAGCTTGGCCCCGGTCGGGCCGCTGGTGAGCTGGGTGACTACCGCGTCACGGTCGATACCACCGTGAGTGCCGACCGAAGGACGCCATCACGCACCAGTCTGGAACACGAGTGAAACAAAACAGCACAAAACTGGACTCCATCGCGGATCGCTGGGGGCGCGATCCGACCGCGTTACTGCAGATCCTGCGCGAGGCCCAGGAAATCGAGGGCTGGCTGCCGCCTTTGACACTGAGTCATCTGGCGCGTCTGCTCGGATTGCCGCGCGCCCGTGTCGAAGGCGTGGCCGGCTTCTACAGCTTCCTGCATCTCGAACGCGCCGGCCGCTACCGGGTATTGTTCTCGGACAATATCACCGACCGCATGGCGGGCAATCTCGCATTGCTCGACCGTTTCTGCGAGAGTCTGTGGCTGGAACAGGGCAAGGCCTCCGAGGACGGCCTGGTCCTGGCAGACACCACCTCGTGCACCGGCATGTGCGATCAGGGTCCGGCGATCCTGGTGAACGGGTGGGCGGTACCCCGAATGACACGGGACCGGATCGACGAGATCGTCGAATTGATCCGGTCCCGTACCGTGGTCGAGGATTGGCCGTCCGAGCTGTTCCGGATCGAGGACAACATTCACCGCAGCGACATCGTCCTCGGTTCCAGTCTCGAGCCGGGTGAGGCCATCCGTGCGGCGATCACGCCCACGCTGCGTGACGGACAAACCGCGGACTCCGATTCCGCTCCCAGGGCGATGCTCGAGGCCATCAAACACTCCAATCTGCGCGGCCGGGGCGGGGCGGGTTACTCCGCCGGGTTCAAGTGGGAGGCGTGCCGGCGCGCGCCGGGCGAGATGCGCTACGTCGTCTGTAATGCCGACGAGGGCGAGCCGGGAACATTCAAGGACCGGGTGCTTCTGACGCGACATGCGGACCTGCTGTTCGAAGGCATGACCGTCTGCGCCTATGTCACGGGCGCGCGCAAGGGCTTTCTCTACCTGCGCGGGGAGTACCGGCATCTGCTCTCGCCCCTTGAGGACGTACTGGCGCGCCGGCGCGCGGCGGGTCTCCTGGGTGGACAGATCTGCGGGCACCCCGGGTTCGGGTTCGATATCGAGATACATCTCGGGGCCGGGGCCTACGTGTGCGGCGAGGAATCCGCTCTCATCGAATCCCTGGAGGGCAAGCGGGGCGTTCCCCGCAATCGTCCTCCCTATCCGGTGACGCATGGTTACCTGCAGCAGCCCACCACGGTCAACAACGTCGAAACCTTCTGCGCGGCGGCGTTGATCGCACTGCGCGGCGGTGAGTGGTATCGCAATATCGGAACGGCCATGTCCGCGGGGACCAAGATCCTGTCGGTCTCCGGCGACTGCGCGCGTCCGGGCATCTACGAGTACCCGTTCGGAGTCGAGGTCGGTCAGGTCCTGGAGGATTGCGGGGCGGAGCGGACCCAGGCGGTTCAGATCAGCGGTCCCTCGGGCACCTGCATCGATTCGACCGAGTTCGGGCGCCGTATCGCCTTCGAGGACTTGCCGACCGCTGGGGCCTTCATGGTGTTCGACGAGACGCGGGATATTTTCGAGGTGGCCCGCAACTTCACCCACTTCTTCGCGCACGAAAGCTGCGGCTTCTGTACGCCCTGCAGGGTCGGAACCACGCTGCTGCGTAACATCATGGACAAGATTCACCGGGGAAAGGGCTCCCAGTACGAGCTGAACCAGATCTTCCGCTTGAGCCAGTTGCTGGAGTCCGCCAGCCATTGCGGCCTCGGCAGCACGGCCTGCAACCCGCTGCTCGACACCATCAAGCGATTTCGACCGACCTACGAGCGGCGTCTCGAGTCGCTCGAATACGAACCCGCCTTTGATCTGGACGGGGCGCTGGAGCGGGCAAGGACAATCGCCGGACGCGCCGAGTCCGGTGAACACTCAGGAGCCGACAGTTGAAAGAGGAACATTTGCCCGCAACCTTTCTGCTCGACGGGGAGGAGGTGCCCTTCGAGTCCGGGCAGACGGTGATGCAGGCCGCGCTTGCCGCCGGTCACTATATTCCCTATCTGTGTTATCATCCGGAATTCAAGCCGCACGGTAGCTGCAAGGTCTGCATCGTGGAGGTAAACGGGCGCACGGCGTCCTCGTGCACCATGCCGGCACAGGCCGGGATGGTAGTGGCGACGCGGACCGACGCTCTCGATGCGGAGCGCCGGACGCTGGTCCAGATGCTGTTCATCGAGGGGAATCATTTCTGCCCGTCCTGCGAACAGAGCGGCAACTGCCTGCTGCAGGGCGTGGCCTACGAGCTTGACATCAAGTCTGCCGAGCTCGACTACCTGTTCCCGAACCGGGCGGTCGATGCCTCGCATCCCGAGATCCTGCTCGATTTCAATCGCTGCATCCTTTGTGAGCTATGCGTGCGCGCTTCGGCGGAGGTCGATGGCAAGAACGTGTTTGCGCTATCCGGACGGGGTATCACCAAGCACCTCATCGTCAACGCGGAATCCCGTCGCCTGGCAGATACCGATATCGCTGTCACCGACAAGGCCATGGACGTGTGTCCGGTCGGTGTGATCCTGCGCAAGCGCCGCGGTTTTGTGGTCCCCATCGGCGAACGGCGCTTCGACCGGAAACCGGTCAGCGAGCAGGTTCTGGAAGACACGCCACGTCATACCACCGTCAGGCACGAGGATTCGACATGAGCGATGCAGCGCAGCCCAAGCTTCGAGTCGCGACCGCGTCCCTGGCGGGCTGTTTCGGATGCCATATGTCGTTGCTCGATATCGACGAGCGGTTGTTCGAGCTGCTCGAGCACATCGAGTTCGATCGCACGCCGCTGAACGACATCAAGCATTGCGGTCCCTGCGATGTCGGGCTCATCGAGGGCGGGATCTGCAACGAAGAAAACTTCCATGTCCTGCACGAGTTCCGTAGTAACTGCAAGATCCTGATCGCAATGGGCGCCTGCGCCGTGAACGGTGGATTACCGGCGCAGCGCAATCATCTGGATCTCGGCGCCTGCCTGCAGGAGGTCTATGTCACCGAGGTCAGCCTGGCAAAGGGGGGCATCCCCAATGATCCCGAGTTGCCGCTGCTGCTCGACAAGGTGCACCCGCTGCACGAGGTAGTGAAGATCGACTATTTCCTGCCTGGCTGCCCGCCCACTGCGGACGCGATATGGAAGTTTCTCACCGACCTGCTGGCGGGGCGCACGCCGCATCTCGGCCACGGCCTGATCCAGTACGACTGAGCACCCGGAGTACCGTCCATGAAACCCGATCTCGAAACCGCCGCTAATCCCGAACGCCTGGAACGTGTGGTCATCGAGCCAGTTTCCCGCGTGGAGGGCCACGGTAAGGTCTCGCTCCTGCTCGACAGCGACGATCACGTCAAGCAGGCGCGGCTGCATATCGTCGAGTTTCGCGGTTTCGAGAAGTTCATCGAGGGCCGGCCCTACTGGGAGATCCCGGTCATGGTGCAGCGGCTGTGTGGCATCTGTCCGGTCAGTCACCACCTGGCGGCGGCGAAGGCGCTCGATCAGGTGGTCGGCGCGGATCACCTGACGCCCACCGCGGACAAGGTGCGCCGGCTCATGCATTACGGCCAGATCCTGCAGTCGCACGCCCTGCATTTCTTTCACCTGTCCTCGCCCGATCTGTTGTTCGGATTCGACTCCGACGTCGCACGGCGCAACATCGTCGGCGTGGCCACCGAGCATCCCGATATCGCCAGGCAGGGCGTGCTGCTGCGCCGTTTCGGCCAGGAGGTCATCCGTGTCACCGCCGGCAAGCGGGTGCACGGGACCGGGGCGATTCCGGGCGGCGTCAACAAGGCGGTGACTGCAGAGGAACGCGACCAACTGCTGAAGGACGTCTACCAGGTCGTCGCCTGGTGCCGTGCGGCCGTGCAACTGGCCAAACGCCTGCACCTGTCCAACATCGGCCTGTACAACAGTTTCGGCGCGTTCCGTTCCAACCTGATGAGCCTGGTCGCGCCGGACGGCAGCATGGATCTCTATCACGGCGTGCTGCGGGCCCGCGACGACACCGGCGAGCTCATCTTCGACAAGGTGGACTACAGCCGTTACTGGGACTACCTCACCGAGGACGTCAAGACCTGGTCCTACATGAAGTTCCCCTACATCCGTTCGCTCGGTGTGGACGCGGGATGGTACAAGGTGGGACCGCTCGCCCGGGTACAGAACTGCGACCATATACCCACCCCGCTGGCCGAGGCCGAACGGCGCGAGTTTGTCGACTTCGGCGGTGGCCAGCCGGTGCACGCGACACTGGCCTATCACTGGGCGCGGATGATCGAGATGCTGTTCGCGGCGGAGTCGATCAAGGACCTGCTGCACCACGACGAAATCCTGGGCGGTGATCTGGTCGTCTCCGGCGAACGCCACCGGCGCGGCGTGGGCGTCATCGAGGCGCCGCGCGGCACACTGATCCACCATTACCGTGTGAACGACGACGACCAGGTGATCCGCGCCAACCTCATCGTCTCGACGACGCACAACAACCAGGCGATGAACGAGGCGATCCGCCACGTCGCGAGCCGCTATCTCGACGGCCGCAAGCTGACCGAGGGCCTCCTGAACCACATCGAGGTCGCGATCAGGGCTTTCGATCCCTGTCTGTCCTGCGCCACGCACGCGCTCGGCAAGATGCCGCTGCACGTCGAGCTGTTCGACGCCGAGGGTCAGCGCATCGACGTGCTGGTCGAGGACTCGCAGCAACGCCGTTCGTGTCCCTGAGCATCGAACCCGCCGCCGCACCGGTCCTGCTCATCGGCATCGGCAATCCGAGCCGCGGAGACGACGCGATCGGGCCATTCGCCATCGAACGACTCGAGGGGTTGGATCTCCCCGACACCGAGCTGTTCACCGATTTCCAGCTACAGGTCGAACACGCCCTAGATCTCGTCGGTCGCGATGAGGTGATCTTCATCGATGCCGCGGTCTCCGGCCCCGAACCCTTCAGCTTTGCACCGGTTACTCCGGCGGCGGACGCCAGTACAAGCACCCATGCACTCTCCCCGGCTGCCGTCTTGGACGCCTTGCAGCGGGTCACCGAGGCGCGACAGCCGGCCGCGTACGTCCTCGCCATCCGGGGCTACGGCTTCGAGCTCGGCGCGCCGCTGAGCGAGAAGGCAGGGGAGAATCTGGAGGACGCGCTGCGGATGCTGATCTCGAGGCTGACCTCAGGTTCGGGGCAACTCCAGTCTTGACGTACGTCCGTCAATGTAACTTCAGCCGAGCTGTCTTGAAGGGAGGGATCGATTAATTAAGCCAGCTCACCACGTCTTCCGAAGGTCTCAGTCAGGTCTGGCTGCCTCGCATGCCAGCGTTTGACGGTAATGCTATCAGGCGCTAGCGGTTTTCGGGTCGTTAGGGGAAGATGGGGTCGTGTCTTGGTTTGCTACTCAAGGGCAACGGGGTCTTGTCCCGTGACTAATGACTAAGGCTCAATTAGACTGCCTCCATGGCTAGACCCCTACGTATAGAGTTTGCTGGGGCCCTTTACCACGTCACGTCCTGTGGGAACGAGCGAGACGACATATTCTTGGACGATGACGATCGGGAACTCTGGTTGGAGGTCCTGGAACGAGCCTGCGAGCGCTTCAACTGGCTTGTTCACGCCTACTGTCAAATGGGGAACCATTGGCATCTCCTTGTCGAAACTCCCAATGGCAACCTCTCCAAAGGCATGCGTCAACTGAACGGCGTCTATACCCAACGGTTCAACCGGACCCATAATCGGGTAGGCCACGTCTATCAAGGTCGATACAAAGCCATCTTGGTACAAAAAGACGCCTATCTGTTGGAGTTGTCTCGCTACATCGTTCTCAATCCCGTTCGCGCCGGCATGGTACGCGCGGTAAGGGATTGGCCCTGGAGCAACTATCGGGCTACGGCAGGAATGACCGCGGTGCCCAATTGGCTGGAAATCGACTGGATACTGGCCGCTTTCGCTGAACGCAAGCAAGAGGCTCAGACCGCGTACAGACGGTTTGTCACCGGCGGAAAGAATCAGCCTTCCCCCTGGAATGGGCTCAAGAATCAGATCTATCTGGGATCAGATGCGTTTGTGGATGCGATGCAGCGCAAAATGGACGCAGACCGGCGCTTGAGTGAATTCCCCAAGGCGCAGCGACGCCCGGTGTCCCGACCGTTGACTTGGTACTTCGAGAAACACCGAGTTCGCGATACTGCGATTATAGAAGCCTTCAAAAGCGGGGGCTACAATCTGCGAGAGATTGGAGAGCATGTTGGCCTGCATTATTCAAGGATCAGTAGAATTGTGAATCTGACTGGAAAAGCAAGAGACAAGACCTGACCCCTGGCTTGATCAGCATGCCGAAGTACATTTTTGTCTACCTCGGAGGCACGTACCCCGCCAGCCCGGAAGAGGGTCAGAAACATTTCGCCAAGTATCAGGAGTGGTTGGCCTCCCTTGGCAGTGCCGTGGTCAGCCCGGCTGTACCCTTCAAGGATACGCACACGGTGCATCCTGACCGAAGCTCAGAGGAGGGTAGTACCGCGGCTATGTCAGGTCTCAGCATCATCTCCATGCCGTCCCTGGGTGAGGCGCTGGCGGCGGCCAAGTCCTGCCCGTTCCTCGATATTGGCGGCACGCTCGAGGTCTCGGAGATGCTCGAAATGCCCAGCAAGCCCAGCTACAAGCACAACTAGCAGTTGGGATGGACAAGATCACCGGCGCAGTTGATGTGCAAGCGGCAGGTGCCTCCATCAGGATATTGCGGCGACTCCTTGGTGAGGATACGCTTGAATCTTTATTTTCCGTCCTCTAAGCCTTGAAAGGTTCACCAAGGGACCGGGCCCTCCTCGTATGAATGGCGGACATCTTCAGCGTCCCGGAGATTCAGCAGGGGGAGGTGCCGGCCTGCTCATCTCGAATGTGGCTTTCTGATGATCCATTCGGCAACGGATAACTCCCGGTTACTTGACGTGAAGAGACGATTAGCAGACTCGTCGGACCAATGATCAAAGCCTATTCCCAACGCTTGCTGATGCTGCACGACCTGGACGAGGACCGGCGACGCCTGGAGCGGGCGGCCAAGCCTTACGCCATGGAGGTGCTTCGCTTTTATGGGCTGTACCCCGAAATTGCGGATGACGAACTAATGCGAACAATCCTTGTCGAGGCCCGGCCGCGTGCCTCGATGGGCGAGAATGATAATCGGCTGGAACGACGAGATGGCGTCCTCTACTTGTGATGCCTCCGTTCCTCGCGACGGAATCGTTTATTCGACAACGAGTTCCTCGTTTTCCTATTTTTGTCAGCCAAGTGGGAGGGGCTGACATCGATTGAAGTCCTCCCGTTTTTTTACACAGAAGAGAAGGTGGCTTATGAGTGATGCACCGAAGACACGGCCGAAAGTGCCTGAGGGTGAAACCCGTTATCTGAAGACCCGACAGAAAGAGGCGAATGAAAAGGGGTTTGTGGGTTACGAAACCATTTGGGAGTCTTTCCAGAAAGAAGTTCCCTACACGACTCCCAAGCGCCCCTAGTAGGCCAGCTGGCCGCGCGAACCTGAACGGTCGCGCGGCCGTTTCTGTTTGTATTGAATCTGAAATCGGATCTTCTTCGCCGAGCCTGAACGTCTGGCTGCTTCCCCTTCTCCAGGGCCGTTCCAAACGGTCGTTCCGCGGAGTTCTTCCTGGGCATTTGCCCTGATGCTGTGTTGATGCGGCCCGGCTTCTTTCGGGTTCGCGCCGCGAGTCGCAGCCATTAATGGGGACTTGTCTATCAGCCAGCCAATCGGGATCGGGCCGCAGACATCTGCTAAGGCGATTTCTGTCAAATGACATACCACCCTGCTTGTCTTTTCGTCCGTCCTCTGTGTTGCGACAACAGTGACATAGTTCGACTATGCGCCTGTTGTCGCGCCTTGATGACGAACGAAAATCCGGCGCGATCTGGTA
>JAJDOJ010000254.1 GCA_022340215.1 Gammaproteobacteria bacterium | reverse complement strand
CCGGAAAATGGCATACCAGATCGCGCCGGATTTTCGTTCGTCATCAAGGCGCGACAACCGGTGCATAGTCGAACTATGCAACGGTTGTCGCAACACAGAGGACGGACGAAAAGGCAAGCAGGGTGGTATGTCATTTGACAGAAATCGCCTTAGCCCTTGCATTGCCTTTGGTAACGGCCCAGAGCGCTTTCGTACTCTCTTGGGCGGAGCGTTATCCGTCTCCTTACTCCAAACCGAATTCCAGTGAATGGCCCTTGTTGAGCCAGTCCCGCAGGTGCATGTTCACACTCGTGAGATTGGTAAAGCCGAGGTCCTGCAAAGACCGTGTCGCCAGGGCACAGCGTTTTTCGGTGCGGCAGTAGAGCTAGTGATGTCGTGGTTGGTCGCCTCAGGAAACCCCACGTATCGCCAGATCGCGAACTCGATAATGCCGCGCGGCACGTTGATCGCACCCGGGATGTGCGCCGCCGCGTACTCCCGGGGTTCACGGACATCGAACGTATCGGTCCTGCATCGAATTGGCCGTTCAACTACGGATCGCTCTGCCGCGCGAATGGCTGTTCGATCATGGCCCAGGCGGCCGCCCCTTCCTTGCCATACGCCATATCGAGCCGCACCACCGCGCGAAATGCCATCGCCCGGATACCGAGCCCGACGTCCCACTTCAGGTCCTTGTAGAACAGGTCCGAGTCGTAGTCCGGGCCCACTCTGCCGGCCTCGACAAAAGGGACAACCTGCCACCAGTCGATCTGGAAATAATCCAGCAGCGATAACTCTCGAAACGGCCGGTAGCGGGGAATCAGGCGCAGCTCCGCGGCATAGTAAACGGCAGACTTGTCGCTGTATCGCCCCGTCGGATAGGCACGCAGACGGTCCCAGCCACCGAGCTCCGACCCGTACTTCGGCGGCGGACGATGGGTCACGATCTGGTCGTTTTCCGGGTCAACCTGCCAGGTGGGGGTGTTCGATGTCCAGAAATCCAACGCCAGAACCTGCTGCTGGAACCAGCCCGATGTGCCCAGATCGTAGTATTTACTGAACTCCGCCTCCAGGTTCGTCCAGCTGTTGTCGCTGTCGAGCCAGCCGAAATCGTTTGCCACGATGAACAGTTGGCGACTGCCGCGCGCGGGATTGCGAGGGAAATCGGTGTTGTTGTATTCGAACCAGAATTTCAGCCCGTTGGTCCTCGCGGCCAGCAGCTCTTCGCTAGGATTCTGCTCATTCGGCCCGTAGGAAAAGTCGTAGAGGTCCCGGTAGGTGTAGAAGAACCGCGTTCCGACCGTGGTCTGCCCGCTGGACAGGGGGTTCCACGTCTCACCCCCCTTCGGCCCCGTACGCAGCAGCCCCTCGTCCAGGCGATAGACGGCGACCGGGTCATCCTTGATGCCGCCGATGGGCAGCTGGTACTTCAGGTTCAGATAGAACGACACCTCGTTACTGATTCCCGAGACGAAATCGTTGGCGTTCGAGTTGTTGGAGCCCGCCGGCGGGATCGTCGGTGTCTGATCGATGTCGGTATAGAAACGCTGATCGGTAAAGTGATCCAGGAGCAGAAACGAATCCACAAAGAAGCGGCTGTCCGCCAAACGGTAGTTGAACAGACCGCCCGATACCAGCGCGGACTTGTTCGACGTAACGAATGCCGTGCCGAACACGCTGCTCTGAGGCTGACGGAATCCGGATTTGAATCCGATCGCGCCGATGGCTGCACCCAGCGAGGGGGTCGCGAAGATGTAGGGCAGCCAGCCGGTCCGTGGCTCGTAAAGCGACTGGCCCTTGTCCAGGGCGACGACTTGTGCGGAAACCTGGGCCGGCATCAGTACAACCAGCGCAAGAACAAAGATCGTCACCAATTCGGGACGGCCGACGGCTTTGCGGGAATACCGGTGCCGAATCGGCCCTAGCGTTTCTTCTCGATGCACCGAAGGCAATGTCTCGTGATGCATTCGAGTACCCAAACCAATGGTCAGAGGGTATTGTCTGTGCAAGGCCTGGAACGTCCCGTATCAAGGGTGGAATCACCAGGATCGTCCTCGTGCAACTCGATCCCCCCGTACTCGCGACATGACAGCATGCCTGCCCGCGAAGCGCAGTTGAACCTGCTATCGCCATAACCGAAGTTCCGTTAGCGCCTGATCGTCCTCCGCGGATCCCCTGAACCACCGGTTTCGCGGTACCGTTATAGGCAGCATCGGTCTGGCTCAGTATCTCGGGGGAAATTACGGAGACCTGTTCACCGTCGCACAATAGATCCCGGAACTGCCATCCACAAAGGTGGCGCTAATGACCAACTGGTTGCCACTCAGCCCTCGATTTCCAAGGCTCACGTCCGTCAGGGGTTTACCGTCCAGGGTATCCGTAAGGTCGATCACCTTATGGAGTCGACCTGCGCAATCCATGAAGATTCCCTTCTGTCCGGGAGCCGGAGAAGGTTGTTCCGGATTGCGTCCCCATGAAACCTCGTCCTCCCCCTCGAACGCCACGTCTCCGGTAGTGGGATCCATTACGTTCGCGTTTAGTGGAAAGCTGTAGAAGTTTCCCTGGCCGTCTGGAATCGGGGTGTTCGCATCTGCGATAACCGACAATGTGTCGTCTTGCGAGCAATAGATACCTCGATACTCGTAGGCCCCTTCGGTATTCGATTCCCCTCCGAAACCGTTGAAGACAGTTACCTTGCCTAGCAGACCGTGCGGATCACCAACTGCCTTGAAAGTAGCGCCGCCACCGTTTGGAATCGGCGTATGCGTATCCACAAGCACTTCGATCGACGTCCCATATCGAATATAGATTCCCGTATCGGGCAAATCCGGATGCTGAAAAGCTACGTTCTTTCCATCTGTCGTGGGCAAGCCAAAGGCTTGGAACCTATCGGTTCTGCCTGGCACCGAAATGCTGGAGTCGGCCACGATGAGTATCCCCGACGGGCCATGACCGTAGACGCCTTGCGACTGCGCCTCATCCGAGCCTGTGAAGGTGACGAATCCATCTGCTATCCAGGCAGCAGTGGGAAAACGGAAGTTGCCGCTCCCTCCGGGCACAGGCGTATTGATGTCGGCGATCGTACGAACTACGCCATCGGCATAGACATAGACACCCTGCTGCATGACTTCGCTGCCGGAGAGCTGGATCGAACCTCCCCTCCCCAGGAACAGAAGATCCGGCCCATCCAGACAGAGGTTTCCGAAACCGGTAAATGCGTCGGTACCGCCGGGAACCGGCGCATTCGAATCGACTACGGCCTGGCGGGCGCCCCCGCTGTCGACATAGATTGTTTGCCTCCCGGACGACTCCCGGGCAATGAAAGCAATACTGTCGCCGCTGGTGGCCGGAAGCCCTGCGAAGCCCGTGTACGTGCCGCTCCCGTCCGGAGCGGTATCGCCAACCGCAGCTATTCGGGTGAAACTGAACCCGCAGTTGCGCGATGCGGGTCGACGGCCATGCACAGATGACGTTTCATTTCCCATACAACCCCCTTACAGTTGTGTTCGAAGCACAGATCGACCCGCAACATGCCATATTCATTTGGCGGGTTTCATTAGTTATTGCATCCCGTCATGCACTATCACTCGCACAGTGTTTTACATCAATATGGGCAAGGATGCGTATTTGATCGATTTTTTCATGGCAAGGCGCAGTAAGGCATTACTACGCAGCCCCATGAACCTGATGATAGCCGAGTGCAATGGAAGAAGAATATCTCCAATCCTGAGCATAGCGGATAACGTGACAGTACTCTGGTCCCGCAACCGACGGTGTGCTGCGATATCCGTCTCTTCCAGACCCTGGTTAATGCTTTGGCCGTTACACACCCTGCTTTCCGGCTGTGTGACACGAATCGGACAGGGGGGGGCACCAACGTCTGGCGTGACGTGGACCTGCCTGAATGGCAGGATGGAGTGACGACGCAAGCAGACGTTGCGAGCGCCCCGGGACCACCGTCCCAGATCATCGGGGTAAACGACCAGATTATCTGATCCATTGCTCTGGGGCCTCAGCCAGCTACAGCCCCTGCCTGAAACCCTGAATACGGGCCAGAGCCAAGACTCGGGCGCCTCGGGCTTCGAACTGAAAGGGACGCCGGTGGCCGCGGGACAGCGCACCCTGGAGATGCGGAACTGGGAAGGAAGAAGTAGACCCGGAAGGCCCACAGGTTGGCGGCGCCCGCACAAACCTACTGCCGGGGCCCGCAAATGAAGGACTAAGGCGATTTCTGTCAAATGACATACCATTCTGCTTGTCTTTGTCGTCCGTCCTCTGTGTTGCGACAACAGGCACATAGTTCGACTATGCGCCTGTTGTCGCGCCTTGATGACAAACGAAAATCCGGCGCAAGCTGGTATGTCATTTTCCGGCAATCGCCTAAAAGGTGTTGGTGCGCAACATCACCAGGGTACAGGCATCGAAATGGGGGATGCTCGCCCCGGCAAGTCGACGCTCCAGCACGCGGGACTCGGTGCCGGGATTGAAGATCACCCTTGCAGGGCGCAACCTCACGATGTCCTCGATCATGGGCTCGATATGCCTGGGGCTGACGTAGAGCGTCAGCGTATCCACGGATTCCTCGATCAACCGCAGCGAATGATACGTGGCAAGACCCTCGATCTCCGCAAAGGCCGGATTGACCGGACTGACCCGATAGCCCTTCGATTTCAGCAAGCGAATGGCCAGGTTCGAATACCGCTGTGGTTTGGGGCTGGCCCCCAGTACGGCAACGTGATGATCTTTGGGCTCCATGACGATAGAGAATCGCACACCTGGCGCACAATCGGCAATGTCGGTTTTCCCTTACACCACTGGAAGAACCCGAATCGTCAAAGTCGTAACGGTGCCGACACCCGGCGTGAACGCACGGCGAGCGGATAGCGCTGCTCTGCCGGCCACCGAATGTCTTCGGCGGATTTACCGTCAGGGAACGGTCTTGCCTCAGCAGGTTCCCGATGACCGAGCGTGCGAGCTTGCGGGAGTGCTTCAGGCGCGCTTCGCCGGTCGGTTTTCCCATGCTGGGGGCGATCACGACATTGCCGAAGGAGAGAAAAGGCTCCAGTGATTTCTCCACCACCCCCTTGCGCAGGTCTCCATCGGGAACGGTAAAGGCCGCGCCCTGGATACGCTCTTCACGCAGCGCCGACAGCAGGTCGGAACGACGGCAGGCCTCGCTTCACGACGTATCGCCGATGAACGGTTTGCGGTCCGAGCGATAGATCTCTTCCATGCCCAGGATCTTCTCGCTGCCGCTGGTATGGAGGCTGACCACATCCGCCTCCTGCGCGATCTCCTGGAACTGGCAGTACTCGATCGGCGGCAGCTCCAGCGGGTTGGTGAGATGGTGATTGCGGTATACCACCTCCGGGTGGCTGTCGTAGCCAAGCACGCATTTGCGGGGTTCAATCTGCATGGCCAGGGTCCCTGGGCCACCCTGCCGCAGCCGATCGGCCCAACGGTCTTGTCCGCCAGTTCTAACCCGGTATAAGAATCTGGAACGATCGACGCGACGTCCTTCAGAACCAGCGCCTCCTGCGCATCGCGCCTCTGGAAGGACTTGCTCAGTACGTAGATGAGCAAGCGCTTGGTCAGGTTTGCAGCCTCGTAGGTGTTGCCGTATTCGGTGATCTTGACGATGATGCCGCGCCGCGGCGGCGAACAGCGCCTAGGTATCCGGCGCGAGCTTTTCATCAAGCAATACCTTCATTCCTATGGACAACTCCTGATAACTTTCGCAGCATCCTGGTAAACGACGCCCCCTCCACGATCGCGACGACGATGATCGGCCCTGGGCATTCGGAGCGGGGACGATCTCCGGACTGTCCGATTGCCGCAATCAGTTGACATCTTCGCCGAGGGAAAGGTCGATTTCGTTGACGAGGCGCTCGAATGCCGGTTCCTGCGCCAGCCTGATATGGTTCTCGCTCTCCAGGGTGACGAAACGGGCACCGGATATGTGGGTGGCGAACGCGCGCCCCGCCTCCAGCGGGTTCTCTGCGTCGTTGCGCGCGTGAAGTACGAGATTGGGCACCCGGACGCTCGACAGGCGCCGAACACATCGATCTCTCCGAACTCGTTGTGCAACCGGGCGGCATGCTCAGCCGAGACCGTGCTGCGCTACAGTTCATTGAACCAGTTCATCTGCTCGGGTGACGCGTCCGGGATGGCGAACGGCATACTCCACGGAGACGCACAGCCCTGTGAGATGCCGAACAGGGCGAATCGTTCGAGACCCGCCGCGTCGACCACGGGTTCCCGGTCGACGACACGACCCGAACGGTACCGATGAACCTGAACCCGCGGCCATATACCGTCTGGAGCCATTTCTGCTTCCCGCCACTGTCGCCAATGGCCTGCCGCGCGGGCTAGATCCGAGCGGGGACCGGATCGACCTTCCAAATATTCTCGCGGTAATCTTGGATAGACCGGTCCGACGAGAACTTGCCCATGCGCGCGACGTTCAGAATCGACATGCGGTTCCACAGCGCCGGATCACGCCACGCCTGATCCACGTCACCCTGCCGTTCCACGTACGACGCATAGTCCGCCAGGACCATGAAGGGGTCGTCGTGCAGCAGATTGTCCGTGATCGGACGGAAGAGTTCCGTGTCGCCATGTGAGAACAGCCCGGAATTGATGAGGTCGATAACCGATCGGAGTTCCGGATTCTGGTCGTAAAACGACCAAGGATGGTATCTCTCGGCCTGGCGCTGGCGAACCTCCTCAGCGGTCAGGCCAAACAGGAAGAAGTTCTCCTCGCCGACCGCTTCTCGGATCTCCACGTTTGCCCCGTCGAGCGTACCGATGGTCAGGGCCCCGTTCATGGAGAACTTCATGTTACCCGTGCCTGAGGCCTCCTTGCCGGCCATGGAGATCTGCTCGGACAGGTCCGCGGCCGGATAGAGGCGCTGACCGTTCTTGACGCTGAAGTCGGGCATGAAGGCGACCCGAAGCGTACCATTGACTTGCGGATCGTGGTTGATCACCTCCCCCACGGCATTGATGAGCTTAATGATCAGTTTCGCCATGAAGTATCCGGGGGCGGCCTTACCGCCGAAGATGAAGGTGCGCGGAGGAATCTCGAGGTTCGGGTTCGACTTCAGGCGTTCGTAGAGTGTAATAATGTGCAGCACATTGAGATGCTGACGCTTGTACTCGTGGATTCGCTTGGCCTGCACGTCGAAGAGGGTCTCGGGATCGACGGCAACACCGGCATGCGACCCCAGCCATTTCGCGAGGTCCTGTTTCGCCTGGGTCTTGACCTGCTTCCACTCTTCGCGGAAACCCGCATCTTCAGCGTGCTTCTCCAACACGCTGATGCAACCGAAATCACGGATCCACTGATCGCTGCCGCAGCGTCGGGTCAGCAACTTGGCCAGCCGGGGATTGCTGACCACCACGAACCGCCGCGGCGTCACACCGTTTGTGACATTGTGGAACTTCTCAGGCCACATCTCGTAGAAGTCCTTCAGGATCGTGTTCTTGACCAGTTCCGAGTGCATCGCGGCCACCCCGTTGACCGCGAAGCTGCCCACGGTCGCCAGGTTGGCCATCCGCACCTTGCGTCCGTTCCGATCGTCGATCAGTGACATGCGCGCGATCCGCGCCTCGTCGGCCAGGAAGCGCATCCTTACCTGGTCGAGGAAGCGGTGGTTGATCTCGTAGATGATCTCGAGATGCCGCGGCAGCAGACGGGCAAAGAGGTCCACCGACCAGGTCTCCAGGGCCTCGGGCAACAGGGTGTGGTTGGTGTAGGCGAAGGTGTTGCGGGTAATCTCCCAGGCCTGGTCCCAACCCATGTGATGCTCATCGACCAGAAGACGCATGAGTTCGGGCACCGCGATCGTCGGATGGGTATCGTTCAGTTGGACCGCGTATTTCTCGTGGAAACCTTCCAGCGACCCTGTCACGCCTAGCTGTATCCGGATCATGTCCTGCAGGGAGCAGGTCACGAAAAAATACTGCTGTTTCAACCTCAGTTCCTTGCCGACCTCCGGCTCGTCGTTCGGATAGAGGACCTTCGAGATGCTTTCCGCCTTGACCTTCTCTTGAACCGCCCCGTAGTAATCACCCGTGTTGAAGACCTGAAAGTTCAGCGACTCGGTGGCCTCGGCCTTCCAGAGCCGCAGAAGATTGACGTTATCGACGCCATATCCCAGGATCGGCGTGTCGTACGCGACACCGTTGATGATCTGCTCCGGCGCCCAGTGAACCCGCAGATCGCCGTCGTCCCGGTGGTGTTCGGTGTGGCCACCAAACCCGACGTGAAAGCGAAGCTTGGGTCGCTGGATCTCCCAGGGGTTTCCGTCGCGGAGCCACACATCGGTTCGCTCGACCTGCCAGCCGTCCTCGATGACCTGGTCGAAGATGCCGAACTCGTAGCGGATCCCGTAGCCGATAGCCGGAATCTGTAACGTGGCCAGCGAGTCCATGTAGCAGGCTGCGAGCCGCCCGAGCCCGCCGTTGCCAAGACCGGGTTCCACCTCCTGCTCCACGATGGCCTCGAAGTCCAGATCGAGTTCCCTACCGGCCTCACGGGCCTCCTCGACGATCCCGAGATTAATCAGATTGTTGACCAGGTGGGGACCCAGCAGGTATTCGGCGGACAGATAGCACACCGTTCGCGCGTTGGTCTTCTTGTAGGTCTGCGCCGACTTGACCCATCGCGCCAGCAAGCGGTCGCGGACCGTATAGGCGGACGCCATATAGAGATCCCGAGGGGTAGCGACCTCCAGAAAGCGACCCTGGACATAGAAAAGGTTATCGATCCAGGCCCGTTTCAGGACTTCGCGTGACAAGCCGACCCGGGTGTGCTCGCGCACCACATCGGGTTTGCCCGGTTTCATGATCGCACTCATCGATTGCATCCTCTTTACTTGTTCGGTATCGCTCGCACCCGAACCGTTAGCGGTTATTCGGCGCGATCGGGTCCAGCAACCCCACAGACTCAATAGGGCCAGGTCCAGTCCGCGACCTCAGGATCGTCGATGCCGAAGGTGTGGGCGTAGTTCCGGCATTCGATCTGCTTGTCCCGAAGCATCTCCTTGACGTGGGCGCCGGCCACCTGAAGGCGCGGAACCCGGTTGATGACATCGATGGCCAGACTGAAGCGGTCGATCTCGTTACTGATGGCAAGCTCGAGCGGGGTGTTGATGTTGCCCTTCTCCTTGTAGCCGCGCACGTGCAGATTCCGGTGGTTGGTGCGCCGGTAGGCGAGCCGATGGACCAGCCAGGGATAGCCGTGGAAGTTGAAGATCACGGGCTTGTCTTTGGTGAACAGGCTGTCGAAGTCCCGGTCGGAGAGACCATGGGGATGTTCGCCGGCGGGGGTCATCCGAAACAGGTCCACCACGTTGATGAACCGGACTTTCAGATCCGGAAAATGCTGGCGCAGCATCGCGGTCGCCGCCAGAGCCTCCTTGGTGGGGATGTCGCCGCATCCGACCATGACAACATCCGGCTCCGAGCCCTGGTCGTTGCTCGCCCAGTCCCAGATGCCCAGCCCCTTGGTGCAGTGCCTGATGGCGGCGTCCATGTCGAGATACTGAAGGTGATTCTGCTTGTCGCAGACGATGACGTTGATGTCATCGTGACTGCGCAGGCAGTGGTCGGCGGTCGACAGCAGACAGTTGACGTCCGGCGGCAGATAGATCCGCGTGACCTCCGGGTTCTTGTTGACCACCACGTCGATGAATCCCGGGTCCTGGTGGGTAAAGCCGTTGTGGTCCTGGCGCCAGACGGTCGAGGTGATCAGCAGGTTGATCGAGGATACCGGCGCGCGCCAGGGGATCTCCTCGCAGATGGCGAGCCATTTCGCATGCTGGTTGTACATGGAGTCGATCACGTGGGCGAAGGCCTCATAAGTGGCGAAGAAACCGTGCCTGCCGGTGAGGACATAGCCCTCGTACCAGCCCTCCAGGGTGTGTTCGGAAAGCATCTCCATGACCCGCCCGTCCGGGGCCAGCTCCCCGCCATCAGCATCTTCGGGCCGGTACTCCGCGAGCCAGAGCTTCTTCGAGACCTCGTAGATCGCATCCAGCTTGTTCGAGGTGTTCTCGTCGGGGCCGAAGACGCGGAAGTTCTCCATATTCCGGGCCATGACGTCGCGCAGCATCGCCCCGAGCGGCTTGGTGTTCATCGCGCTGGTCTGGGCGGGCTTGGTGACCTCCTGGGCGTAGTTCCGGAAGTCGGGCATGCGCAGGGCGCGGCGCAGCAACCCACCATTGGCATGAGGGTTGGCGCTCATGCGCATCGTACCTCGGGGAGCAATGCCCCGGATCTCGGCGAGCAGACTGCCGTTTTCGTCGAAAAGCTCCGACGGCTCGAAACTGCGTAGCCACTCTTCGAGCTGCCGCAGATGCGCGGGGTTCTCGTGGATTCCGGCAAGCGGGACCTGGTGTGCGCGCCAGGAACCCTCCACCTTCTTGCCGTCCACGCTCTCCGGACCCCGCCAGCCCTTGGGGGTGCGCAGCACGATCATGGGCCAGTGGGCGCGCGTGGCCTCGCCCGAGGAGCGGGCCTCCCCCTGGATGGTGCGAATCTCGCGCAGACATTGATCGAGGGTGGCCGCCATGGCCTGATGCATGATCGGCGGATCGTCCCCCTCGACGAAATGGGGCATCCAGCCGTAACCGCGCATAAGCTCCGCAAGTTCCTCATTGGGGATCCGCGACAGGATCGTGGGATTGTTGATCTTGTAGCCATTCAAATGGAGGATAGGCAGCACCGCCCCATCGCGGATCGGATTCAGGAACTTGGCGGAATGCCAGGCGGTAGCCAGCGGCCCGGTCTCCGCCTCGCCGTCGCCCACAGCGACCGCCACCAGCAGCTCCGGGTTGTCGAACGCGGCGCCGAAGGCGTGCGAGATGGAGTAACCGAGCTCACCGCCCTCGTGAATGGACCCGGGGGTCTCGGGGGTGCAATGGCTGCCAATGCCGCCGGGAAACGAGAACTGCTTGAAGAAGCGCCGCATCCCTTCCTCGTCCTCGCTCTTGTCCGGATAGATCTCCGCGTAGGTGCCCTCCAGATAGACAGGCGCGAGCACGCCCGGCGCACCGTGCCCCGGTCCGGCGAGAAAAATCGTCTCCTGATCCTGTTCGACGATCAGGCGGTTCAGATGTACGTACATGAAGGCGAGCCCCGGACTGGCGCCCCAGTGTCCCAGCAGCCGCTTCTTGATGTGCTCGGCCTTCAGAGGTTCACGCAGCAGGGGGTTGTCCTGCAGATAGATCATGCCGACCGCGAGATAGTTGCAGGCCCTCCAGTAAGCATCGATCCTTGCGAGTGCTTCCCGGGTCAGCGGGCCTTCGTTGGACAGGAAATCAGCCGCAGCAGTCGCCATGTTCGAATCCTCCGGTGGTGTCTCGTCAATGGTGTTTCGGTCGATCACGTCACATTAGACCTCGAATGTTTCTCACTTGTGACGAAAGGATGATCGCGTCTTGGCAGTCATCGATTCGCAACACCCGCCGCGCATACTCCGTTGTGTTGCGGGTAATCGGAAGAACTGTCAATGGAGAGATTTGCCGACAGCATCGATATGGCCCAGGCCCACGTCGAGGTGGAAACCGAAGGGCGAATCCGGCAGATTCGTAACAAGGTGAAGAACGGCAGCGGGAGTGACTGCTGTATCGACCGTGGTGGCGAAATCCCTACCGACCGGCGAAAATACCTGCCGGGCGCGGTACGCGACGTACCCTGCCAGAACCTTCGCGAATCCAGCCGCTAGGACGGTGCGTTTGGAGCGGCGCACCGCGAACGGAAAAACTCTGAAGTCGACAACAGGGTGCCCCGGAGGTTGTATCGGCCGTGACGAACCGGTCGCAAACACGCCGGGGCTGTGGGTGCTCAATCCAGGGTCGCCAGTGTCAGGCGGGCAATCTCGAGCTCCTCGTTGGTGGGAATAACAAGGGCGGCGACCCGGCTACCGTCAGGCGAGACCCGACGTTCGGTCCGCTGCGCAGAGTGATTGGCCTCCAAATCGATGACGATGCCACACGACGCCAGGTTATCGCAAGCTCGAGCACGGATTTCTGCACTGTTCTCCCCAATACCTCCGGTGAATACCAGGGCGTCCACCCGGCCGAGGACTGCCAGGTAGGCACCGATGTACTTCTTCAACCGGTAGCAGAACAGCTCGATTGCCAGACGGGCATCCTGTTGGCCCGCCTCGGCCTGCCGCACAATCTCGCGCATGTCGTTGACCCCACAGACCCCGAGCAGGCCGCTGCGGCGGTTCAGCAGATCGTCCAGGTCGTCAATGTTCATCTGCGCATTCCTGGACAGGTAGACGAGCACGCCCGGATCGATGTCGCCGCCGCGTGTACCCATCACAAGTCCCTCCAGAGGTGTTAAACCCATGGAGGTATCCACGCTGCGCCCCCCTGCGATCGCCGTCGCGCTGGCACCGTTTCCCAGATGCAGGGTGATCAGATTGCAGTCGGCAAGCGGTCGGCCCAGGAACTCCGCGGCACGCCGGGCAACGTACTGGTGCGAGGTTCCGTGAAACCCGTAGCGGCGCACGCGATACTCCTGGTACAGTGAGAGCGGCACCGCGTAGCGCCAGGCGACCGGCGGCATTGTCTGGTGATACGCGGTGTCGAACACCGCCACCTGCGGGATCCCGGGCAGCAGGGACCGCGTCACCTCGATGCCGTCCAGGTTGGCGGGATTGTGCAGCGGCGCCAGGGGTACGGTCTCGCGGATTGCCCCGACCACGGCAGCGTCGATCCGCGCCGGAGAATGAAAGCGTTCTCCACCGTGGACCACCCGGTGCCCGACGGCACCGAGTTCCGCGGCTTCGTTGAGCGGTCCGGCGTCGTACAGGGCCTCGATGACACGCTGGAGTCCCCGGCGGTGATCCGGGATGTGCAGGGATTCCTTCAAACGCTCTTCGACGGTGTCACCTTGGAACCAGATCTGTCTAAATTCCGCCATCGGCTCGCCGATGCGATCGACTCCCCCCTTCACCATGACATGCCAGCCGTCGCTCTCGAACAACTGGTACTTGATCGAGGAGCTGCCGCAGTTGATGACAAGGATCTTCATGGCAAAGTCCGTTCCCCTCCCCGCCAAGTACCGTATTTCCCGTCATTTTCCCCAGGGGGGATAGAAAGAATAAACGACCGCTTCCCCGCACGTCAAAGCGTCATATTCACGTAACCGGAAATCACTTAGGCGATTGCCGGAAAATGTTTTACCAGATCGCGCCGGATTTACGTTCGTCATCAAGGCACGACAACAGACGCATCGTCGAACTATGAACCGGTTATCGCAACACAGAGGACGAACGACAAAGACAAGCAGGATGGTATGTCATTTGACAGAAATCGCCTAAGCATGGCTGAAGCTTGGGGGCAATCAGGAAAGGTCAAGTCCTTCGAGTGTGCTGGACCACGAGAACCAGATCACCGGGAAAAGGTCATGTGAACCCATGAAATCTCACCGAACTCAAAAACATTGGTGAATCTTATGGGTCGGCAAGTGCAAGCCATTCGTAACGACAATACGATATGTTCGCAATACCGTTATACAACACAGTCGCCCGAGGAGACCGAAGCAACGCCTACATTCAATCCCCTCTCCGAACTTTCCGAATGGATCGCCCATTGCCATGCACGCAGCGACATACTGACCGAATGTCGGGTGTTTGCTTGCCAAATTAATGTACTTGACCTTATCTTAAGAATCGCGCTCGCCAGGACATTGAAAGCGTCGTACCACATACAGCTGGTCGAACTATAGGAAGGCCCATGATACGTTCCTATTCCAAGCGCCTGCTCCCTCCCTACTCCGGTCAGGTTCAAATCGTTGAATCCGAAAAGACCCGGGCCTTGACACTGGACGGTAAAAACTGGGAAATACAGTTTCTCAATTCAAACAGCACGGATGAAGGGCGTGAACAGAAGCGTCCGATCCGGAAAAGCTACATCCCTGTTGCGATGATCCGGGCCAGCGATATCCAACGTTTTTCCCTGCCCTCATTCCTCGACATCGGCAGTGTGGACGAAAGGATCCTGGAACTCTCCGAATTCCTTACTACTTTGAGTCTTCCCTTTCCGGCATTGGATCATTTCGAGTACTGGCTGCTGGACGCCCGAGAAGGCACCCCGTTGGCTCTGATCTACTCTTGCACCAGGCAGGACGATATACCAGCCTCCCCATCCCATGCGGAATGGACAGCCCTACCAGCCTCGATGATGGCGATCGAACTCACTGCCGACGAGAAACGAGACCATATGCCGCCTGTAAACTATCGACTTGAAAGACTGGTCTGTGAGCGTGCAGGACAGCGTCCTCGGGCCGCCTGGTTCAACAGAATATGCGAGGAGAAATCCGTTTCCTTTCCACCCTATCTGGTCACAGAGCAATGGGAAGAAGAAGATCAACACCGACTCTGTCAGCGGTACATCGCCAGACAAGCTCCGCGCCTGCTCATGCTGCACGGCCTGGGTAACGACGATCGATCACGACTTGAACTGGCAGCCAGGAAACATGCACTCGAAGTGGAGCGCTTTTACCCCCTGTATCCCACCATTGTCGACAACAAACTTATGGCAGCAATCCGCGTAGAGGCGCGTCTGCGCAAGGCGGTGGCAAACAACACGCTGCAGACAGAAAGGCGTTGAGTTCAGGCGCACGGAGACGTCGACTGCGCACACCGCCATTCACGGGTTCACAGATATTCCGCCTCACCGTAGTTTCCATTTTCGTGGACCGAAGGCTCGTATCACTACCGTTGATACGCCCCAGAATGGGTTGATTCTGGGGGTGGGTCAAGCGTAGATGGCGTTAGTCAACCTGATCCAAGCGAAGAGGCCCGCGTCATTTCATCACTTGCGAGACACGGCCGTCTTGCAGGCAGGGATCATTTCAATCCAGTTTGATCATGGGCTGCCCGACATCCGGACCCGCCTCGACACTTCCTCCGGATTCGATCTCCTGCTCCGTTGCGTCACGTACGGTCAGTACTTCGAGCCGAAAAACGACCTCTCTGCCACACAGCGGGTTGTTGCCATCAATCGTGATTGTCTTGTCATCGATCCGAGTTACGAGAAAACTCTTCGTCTGCCCCTTGTCGTTTTCCATCAGAATGGCAGTGCCGACTTCACGGTACTCTCCTGGCACGTTGTCGATTAAGTCGGTTATCACGAGCGACTCGTCCCGCGGTCCATATAACTGGTTACAATCGATCGGCACCTCGATGATATCGCCAGCGGCCTTTCCTTCGAGTTCCGTCATAACGGCCGGTGCGAGGACCTCGCTCACACCATGAACATAACCCAGCGGAAATTCAACCTCAGTGAGAACATTACCGGATTTCTGGTCAATGACCTTATAGGTGAGCTCGACGAACTTGTTGTCTGCGACAACTTGTTTGATGATATCTGTCATAGTAAAACCACGATGTCTGCTGCGTACGCCAAAACGCTAGATACGATATAGAAATCGATCGATAACGTATTTAGGCGATTGCCGGAAAATGGCGTACCAGATTGCGCCGGGTGAGCTGCGAAGCAGTGAACGGCTTGGGCAGGAAGCCCAAGACCGGTGCCCAAGCAAAGCAGGGACAGCGCCGCGCCGGGATCGTTCGTCATCAAGGCGC
>JAJDOJ010000253.1 GCA_022340215.1 Gammaproteobacteria bacterium | reverse complement strand
GGCGCCACCGGTCGCGCGACCGGGCCGCATCTGGACTGGCGCATGAATCTGCGCAAGGCGTACGTCGACCCGCAGCTGCTCGTGCCGCCCATTCAGGGTGACCACTGACTGTACCGTTCGGCGCTATCCCGGCGGCCAGTCGAACCCCCACCCGGCCGTCATGCGGATCGTGGCCTACCTGACGGATGGGTGTGTTGGTAGGCCTGTGGAACCGACTTGATTTCCGCTACACAGCAACCTTGGGCAGCCGCCTGCGGGATTCGTTTCTTCGTCTAGCCGCAAGACGTTCCCGGCGCTCGGAAAGGAGTTGCTCGCCAATTGCGGGTTCGGTCATCAATGACATGAAACGACCCTCGTAGTTCACCACCAGCCGCCGTTCCACCAGCTGTTCGATCGGGTCGCGCCAGGCCGTTTCGATGCGATCGTGGCGGACGGCATTTCTTACTTTCTCCAGCGCATCGATCATCGATCGCTCCAGCAGCTGCCAGCGGACTTTCGAAACGGCCCGCGTGTCCCGGATCAATGCCCAATCGTCGTCGAGTCTATGGAGTTCGAGGCAGGGGTGGGCGCCACCGCTTTCCCAGGCGCCGGTCCAGTGAAGGACGATTCCCTCGAAGCGATCCGTCAGGGCGGTATCCAACATGACCTCCGTGGCGTAATCGGATTCAAAGTTGCTGCATACCTTGTCCGCCTGGTCGCCGAACAGTTCGACGTATACCGGCATGGCGCGCAGGTTCGTGATGCCGTATGCCTGCGGCTGTTGCTGGTAGGGACTGTAGCGCGATACATGAATGGGGCCGTAGCGGACCGGTGCATTCAGGTGCTCTATCAGCGGTATGAGCTCCATCATCGCTTCGTAGTCCTGACGGGATTCGCCCGGAATCGCTGAGAGAAAATTCCAGATGATGTTGATGCGCCGCGACCGGGCATTGCGGAGCAGGCGTACGTTGTCCAGTGCCGTTACGCCCTTGTCCATCAGGGTCAGTACATGACTCGAGAGCGTCTCGATACCCGGTTGCAGCTCATCGATGCCCGCGCGCGCACAGACATCGAGGTCGTCTTCCCTGTGATTGGATTTGATCTCGTAGGCTAGCGTGCACTCAATCCCGCGGTCGATCAGCAGTGGCAGGACGGACTTGGGAAACTGGGCCGGCATGATGGCGTCGCTGGCCCTTATGTGGCGAACGCCATAGCGATGCACCAGGTTCTCTATGGCGTCCACGATCTTCTCGGGCGACCTCATCCGATACCTGCCGACCGACGGCGGAATGTAACCGCAGAACTTACAGAGGTGTTTGTCTCCCCACCAGCAGCCCCGGGAGGATTCGAACAACAGACTGTTGGGTGCATGCTTCGCCATGGGATCGCTATCCCGGACTGGTTCCAGGGCGGCGAAGTACGCGTCGTAGGTGGGTTCGGGAAGACTGTCCATGTCCTGCACGGGTAAACAGCTCACAACACGCTGCTGCGGAAGCTCGCCATTGTCGAGATAGGCACGGCAGAATTTTGGAAACTCGATATCCGACTCACCGGAGAATGCGAAATCGATGACATCGCTGCTGGCAAGAATCCCGCTCCCCATCGGTTCGGTCGCGTTGGACCCTCCGATGACGGTGACGATCCGCGGATTCAGGCGTTTGATTTCACGGGCAATCGCGATACTCGCAAGCGTCTGCTGTCCCATGGAACTCATCCCGACGATCCTCGCGCCTGATTCAACGATCTGCTCCGCGGTGTCGGCGATAAACCCTGGAATCTCGTCCAGACAGTGCTTGATGATCGCATCGTCAAGCGGGGCGACTTGCCACTGAATGGCTACGGTTCCCGGTCCGTCCTCGTTTCGCAGGCGTTCGAGAATGCGTGCATGTTCTCCCGATCGGTCCGGAAAGGCGGCGGCCAGAAACAAGGCTTCCCCCATTAACCGGAAAGGTGGCGAGGCCGCGAAAAGGCTGCAGTTCTGAAAGCCCACGCGCGCGGCAAAGGCGATATTGGCTTCCACGATCCGGGTGGGGACGCCAGCCCGGATACAGGATGGGGCCAGCAGATTGGCGCCCAGCGGCGGCATCATCGGGTGCAACACCGGTGGAACGACAAGGACCAGAGGTTCGCGGGACTTCCGAGTACTTATGTCCATCTCGATCTCCTCTCCGGGGGAACCGGTCGGGCCGGGGACTCCAGGATTCCAGGATGATTTCAGACCGGATACCACAACTGAACCCAGCTATCCGGCTGTTGCGTAAGCATCGACAGCGCATCCTCTCCTTCCTCGCGCAACCAGCGCAATGCCTCTGCATGCGGCAGGGCCATGTCCGCCAGTGTTTCCAGGCCCGTGAGGTGCCTTTGCCAGTCCACGCGAGAATTGGCCGTCTCTATCCGCCTGAACGGGAGACGCAGCCCCATCAGCATCGAGTCGAAGGCGTGGTCGTCGGAGAAGAATTCCGGTGGTAAAAAGCGATAGTGAAACGACGGCCGGTAGGACAGGGGCGCCCGTTCTCGCAAGAGCGCGACCCGTTGCTCGGCTCCCGAAATATCGACTTCCTCGTTGACCGCACGCCAAAATGCGGTATCACGCGCCTTGTTGAAACGGTAGTGCACCCCCAGGAACCACCTCAGGGCGTCCCAACGTTCACCGACCTTTCTGTTGAGCGCAGACTTTAAGCTGTGGTCCTGTCTCGAGGCCGGGAAATGTGTCGTGAGCAGTTCGATCTGGAATACCAGCATATGCAGCGCTGTGGACTGCAACGGCTCGACGAAACCATAGGAATTGCCCAGCGCGACCACATTCCCCTTCCAGAAATCTTCATGACGGCCACTGCGAAAGCGGACCGTCCAGGGGGCCTCCATGTCGGGATTCGCCGCTCGCATCTCTTCCACGGCACGTTCCTCATCGAGGAAAGACGACGAGAAAACGTAACCTTTGTGATCCGTATCCTCAAACGGAATGGTCCAGCACCAGCCTGCGTTCATGGTTTGTGAATGGGTGTAAGGTTTGATCGTACCAGCTTGGGGGACGTTCGCCACGACGGCCGAATCCGTATACAGCGTACTCGAATAGTCGATGAACGCGGAGCCCAACTGTTTTTCCATCAGGAGTGAGCGAAATCCGGAACAATCCACCCAGAGATCCGCCTTAAGAGAGCGGCCGTCTCGGGTACGTATGGCGTTTACCGTCACACCATCTCCGGCGAGATCGACGTCTTTCACCACGGCGTCCAGGTGAGCAATACCAGCCGTGCGTGCCTGCTGCTGCAGGTAGGCGACAAAGCGCCGGTTGTCGAGGTGGTAGGCCCAGCGTATCCGGTGCAGCAGCGAACGCGGTTTTTGATCAGGTGAGTCACGAAACACCGGGGCCGCCTGCCTGGCCATGAGCATGGCACCGATCGACTGATTGTCCAGGGATTCCTCGTAGACCAGGGACTCCGGCAACCGCCCCCGCTGAAACGGAAACGGGAAGCCGTAAGGGGCCGGCGCTCCCCACTGGAAACTGATGCCGAGCTTGAACGTCGGCATGACACGGCGGTGGAAGTCCGCGACATCGAATCCCAGAAATCTTGGTGCGTGCAGCATACGGACAAACTCAGGTGTCGTCGCCTCGCCGACGCCGATGACCGGGATACTGCTCGAATCGATGACCGTGATACCGAGTTCGGGACGGGCCTTGCGCAGGGCCAGCGCCGTCATGTAACCGGCAGTGCCGCCACCGAGGATAGCGACTCGCCGGTAGGCATCCGCAGCGCTCGCCGGGGGCGCGGTGGGCGACGACTGCCAGACCTGTACGATTTCTTCCGCCGCAAGCGCCGACGCGGACCGGGCGAGCGGGGTTTCGGGCACGGTATGCGGATCGCCGCAGTCCGGGCAGGCGCCCTCGGCAAGCAGGCTGTCACGCCTCGGGGGGCGGCCGGGTTCCAGTATGAGAGTCGCGCTGACCAGGGCTGGCGTGGACGGGCTGCCGAATGTGGCCAGTGCCTCATCGACGACTGCCGCAGTTACCTGCGCCAGTAAAGGCCCCGCACGGTCCGAGGCCGACGGCGCCTCCATCACCGACAACAGTTCCGGCGCACCGGCCGCAAGCGAATCGGTTGCCAGAACCCGGCAGCGAAAACAGGGCCCTACACCGGAAATGACATTGGGACCGATCACTGCCTGTCGATCGGAGACGGTGACGAAAAGGCAGGGAGTGCCGGTCTCAATCGCGGCGCGATTGATGTCGAACAGTGCCTGGTGGGGAACACCCTCGAGGGCGCAAACGGCGAAATCCGCACCGGCAAGAATGGCCCGCAGCGCTTCCGGAGTCGCCAGCCCGAGGTTCTCGTCATGACGCTCCACCGGTATCTCCCGGAAGTCGGCTGCGGATACGACCCGATCGGCGTACCGAGCCAGAAATTCTGGTGTTTCACAGCTCGAAAAACCACGCAAGCGAACGATTCGCCGATTCCGGAAACCCGCTGCTTCAAAGGCGGCATCGAGAAGTCCGGGCAGCTTTCGGTTTCCCAACACGGCCAACCTGTGTTCGACCCCACTGCGGACCTCCCCGTGCCCGCCTGACACGGCCTCCGGGGAGCCATCCTCCAGTATTCCGGCCTCGAAAAGCACACTTAGCACCGACGATACCGACGCGGCGCTATGGCGCAGAGCCAGTGCCTCATTGATCTGAGCCACCGACCTGTCGCCATTACACAACCCGGCGATGTCCCTGACGATCGAGGGCGAAACCCCCGACATCGACAGGGTGCGATCGCCGATACGACAGTAGATATGGTCACCGTCGGGCAAAAGCAGCTGTGAACCGACTCGAAGACGAGGGTATACCGAATCGGAACTGGCAGAGCTGGTCATCATGCGCGGATCGACCTGCCTAGGCGATTGCCGGAAAATGACATACCAGATTGCGCCGGATTTTCGTTCGTTATCAAGGCGCGATAACAGGCGCATCGTCGAACGATGTCACTGTTGTCGCAACCCAGAGGACGGACGAAAAGACAAGAAGGGTGGTATGCCATTTGACAGAAATCGCCTCAATCTCGATGGATCGTTCTGGATATCCCCTCACTCCGGTTACCTCGCTCCGGATCAGGCCACACCTCGTCACCCGTTCGACTGCAACCCTTTCCTGCCGGCCTTGCGAAGGTAATGCGTCACCGGATCGGGCAATCGCTCGAACAGTTCCCATCCCTGGACGGGTGGCTCGCGAAACCGGCCGTTCTCGACCAGCAGCAGTTTTTCATACATCCGGTAACCACCCGCCATCCAGAACACCTCCGCACTCCTCAGACCACGCAGAACCTGCCACAGGTTGAGGCCGCTGATGTGGCTGAATACGTTCGAGTCGGGGTGGGCATGATCGAAATAAGCCAGAGGCTCACGATCCCGGAAGTCGACCGAATGATGCAGACGTCTACCCTCCCCCAGATGTACGGTGCACCGCCAGACTGCCTGAAAATCGCGGTAGGTATCGAACACTCCGGTGCCTTCCTGCAGATGCAGCCATACCCAGGGCAACACCTCGCGGAACAGCAGATCGCGCAGCGCCTGTGCCAACCATTCGCTATCCTGCAGGTCGGTCAGACCGATGAGCGTGCTATCGTCGATGGGCTCCCAGCATTGCACCTCGGGACCCGTTTCCGGTCTCGCAAACACACTCGCGCCAGGGTACCTGGTGATTGATCGACCCTCGATCCTCAGTTCGTCGCCGGGTGATATGGTATCGATCGTCACACCGTCGCCAAGGCGCCGGCGAAGTAACCGGGCAACCTCGGCGGCGCCGTAGGGCGCCACGTGCCGATTCGCCCAGGCGTGTTTGCCGTGAAATGCAAATCCGGAAAAGTAGGGAAAGATGTAGGCGGGATCGGCGGCACAGGCAGCCTCGAAAGTATCCACAAGCTCGTCGCGGTCGAGCATCATGGATTGGAGTCCGCGCTGATAACCGATCAGGGTTCTCAGCGGCTGGTACTTTGCAGATACCAGCGAGACAGGACCGACTTCCGCCTTGACCTTCCTTCCGACGGACTCTGTGACGATCGCATCAGACATGTGCCAGTAGCTGTTCCTGCCCTGAATCGCGATCAACCCGAGTTCTTCGAGCTCGAAATCCGAGGGCGTCGCGATGATCAGTCCGTCCGCAGTCTCGTATCGGGTCCAGGGCTCGAGAGGAAAGACCTTTGTGAATCCCAGCGCCCTGACGGCACTGACAAGCGAGTCGTGGGGCGGCACGATGACCGGCAGGTCGCGTCGGAATCGCTGCAGCGTCGGGGGATGAAAGTGGTCGAGGTGTATGTGCGAAACGACGATAATGGTCGCCGTGTCTATCAACGCCCCGGCGTCCAGGGAACGCGGGGGATGGAAGCACAGGGTTCTGCTTGCGAACACATCCGCGAAGATCGGATCGATCAGAATCCGGTCCCTGCCCAGTTCTATCAGGACACTCGCATGCGCGATGATCGAGACGCGCATGGCTCAGATTTCGTAGGGATAGTAGGGAAACAGATTCGGTTTCTCGCCGGTACGCTGCATACAGACGTACTCGTAGGCGGAATATCCGGCCACGACACCGTCACTCATTGCCTTCGCCACGCAGAACGGAACACCGTTGACATCGCCCGCGGAGAACAGTCCGGGCGTTCCCGTCGCCATGCGACGATCGGGATCGAGAAAGGCGTTCGGTTGTTTGCGCACGCTTGCATCCAGGAACCGGGTCGAGGTCGCAGTCGCTTCATAGGCATTGAAGTCCACGATCATGACGTCAACCGAAAACTCGTCAGTGCTGCTGTCGGTAAGCTCGAAACGCAGTTGCAGTTGTTGTCGTTGCGGGTTGAAGCCGAGGTGAACGAGGCGACCCCGTTCGATCCCTGCCGGGATCTCCCCGGTATACGGGGGTTCGGCATAGGTCCGGATATCCAGGGCCCTTGTCGCGCCGATGTGCCTCCGGGTCGCCGCGACACCTTCCGCCCCGCACAGACAGATGGTCTGTATGTCCTCATCGGCTTCCAGCTGGTCGAGCAGGTAGTCCAGTGCCGCATTGCTTTCGAACCACAGGATCCGCCTGCGATGAAACAGTCGGTTTTCCCCCGGATATCCGAGCTTGCATCCGGTCGCCACGATGGCGGAGAGGGATCGGTAGCGACCCGACGAGGTCTCGATCTCGAAGACCCGGTCCTCCCCCTGACGTAGCGACAGCACCTGCTCGAAACGGATCTCGACACCAAAATGCTCCCCCGTCCCGATGAGCGCCTTCAGCTCGCGCTTGGTGAAGAACACACCCGGCGTGTTGATGACCAGCGGCTGCCATCGCGACAACCCGCCCGGCTGGTCGCTCGCTTCCAGGACCAGAATGCTGGCCTTGTAGGTGGCGGCGGGCGCGGCGAGCCATGCGGCACGCACGGCGGCGGTGAGCCCAGCCGGCCCCGCTCCTACCACGATGATGTCGTAGTCCATAACGCCCATCACTCGAGACAACTCGGGTATCTTAATGGTAATGGAAAGGATCAGGTAATGTCCCGTGCGATGAGGGCGACAATACCCTTCAGCGTTCGTCCCCCGTAAGGCGATTGATTGCCGGAAAATGACAGACCAGATCGCGCCGGGTGAGCTGCGAAGCAGTGAACGGCTTGGGCAGGAAGCCCAAGACCGGTGCCCAAGCAAAGCAGGGACAGCGCCGCGCCGGGATCGTTCGTCATCAAGACGCGACGACAGGCGCATCGTCGAACGATGGAACGGTTGTCGCAACACGGAGGACGGACGACAAAGACAAGCAGGATGGTATGTCTTTTGACAGAAATCGCCTAAAGCCCTGGATAACAAACCACATAGGAGAAAACCCGTAAAACCATTGGACGTGCTCTCACGATTGCCGGAAGCGAGCTTCCGCTCTCCCCCCTTCGATGCACGCTGGCTGCAGGTCAACGTGGCGCTGGCACGGGCCAATGGCGACGCCCTGCCCAGCGCCAGGGCCATGTTCCGTGAACTTGCACCATTCCTGGATCAATGGCGTCTGGAAAATCGTTTGCACGGGTGGTTCTTCATGCGAAAGCCGCCTGACGTGCGCCTGCGCTTCATGCTGCGCCCTGACAATGGGGATGCGGCAGGCGGTCTCGAAAACGCGCTTCGAACCCTGCTGGACAACGGTCGAATTGCCGGGTATTCCCCAGGTCAATACGAACCGGAACAGGACCGCTTCGGAGGGCCGGCGGCCATAGCGCTCGTCCACGCCAGCTTCGATGTCGACAGCACCCTGTGGCTTGTTCTCGATGAACTCGACGAACGCGGGCAACGCCTGGTGACACCGCAGGTTCTGCTGCCCGCCAGGCTGCATCATCTGTTTCTGTGCTGCTGTGGCGCAGAGCGTGTCATCGAGGGCTGGCGCGGATTGGCGAGGCTGATAAGACAGGGTGGCATCACCGCTGCCCCATATTCCCCCCGGTTACCCGGCACCCTGAATGCCCTCGCGCTCGGAGAGGAACTCGCGGCTTCAGAGAGCCTGGCGTTGCGAACCTATGCCCGATCGAACGAATTGTTCAGTCGGGAACTTCTTGCGCTCGAATCGAAGACTGCGGTTGAACAACCGGTTGCCGATATCGCGGCTACGGTTGCCCTGTTTTCGCTGAACCGACACGGTTTCCCGGGTGAGTGGTCCGCACCGTTGGTGGGCGGTGTACTGGCTGCGCTCGGCGACGACCCGACTAGGACCATCTAGAAATAAAGAGAATCCCCCACGCGCATCGGTTCCACGGCTACCGGAGAAGCGATGGGACCGTCGGTAGGCGTGGATGCCCGCCGGGCGGCGACCTCCGCCACGTACTCCGGCGGCAGGTCTGTGGAAACCGCGTTCGGCATGGACCCGTCGAGACACGGCCCTAGCCCGCGCAACCAGAACCAGGGAGCGCCGCCCGCCGCGTAGGGGACGACCCTGTCTGCGTGCCAGCGCTCGGCGGCATCGATGAGATCGTCTGCATCACACATGATCTGCTGACGCTCCCCCCAGTTCTGCTGCGGAACGAACGGCAGGTAGCGACTGACCGAAGAGAAAACATACTGCACCGGATACAGGCCGAAGCCCCGGTACCCGCCGAACAGAATGTCGATCGGGCCATGCTCCTCTCTCGCCAGGGAGGCGAGGTTCCTGACGTCACCCGACAAATCCGAACCGGCATCGGCCAGAACGGCCAGTCTGCTTCCGGCGGCCTCCACGAGGTAGGTAGCCCCCTGATTGCGGATCTCCGGATGAAGCCGTTCGCCAACGGTGGGCTGTTCGCCGTAAAACGGCATGGCACGCACCCGAATGCCACCGACGGAGAATACGTTCCAGTCTTCCACTCCGTGTACGTTACTGAAACCGAGCTCCCGCAACCGCGCCACCATGTCGATGGCGAGCACTGACTCCCGTTCCACGGCGGGAACATAAATGGGCGTGTCCGCGCCGCAGCGCAACAGTGTGCCGGGATCGAAGTGATCGGGATGCGAATGCGTGACCAGGACCGCATCTTGACGGCCCAGCCCGGAAAGCGAGGGGGGTTGCCATTCGACGGGATAGAGGCTAGATTTCGGCACGAGGTAAGGATCGATAAGGAGCCGGCTGTCGCCATCGTCGATACCCAGTGTTGCATGACCGACGAAATTCACGCCGGGACGCCGTTCGGCGCTTACCAGGTCCTGCTCCCGAGGATCCAGCAGCGCTCCCGCTTCGACCAGGGCGTCCCATAGCTCGCGCGCCTCCCTGGCTCCGGGCGGTTTCGACCCGACCTCCCAGTCTCCCAGATAGCGCGCCAGGTCCGCGGTCAGCGTCCCGGACAGCGGGATCCTCGCGAGGACATCGGAGATGTTCCGCACCACATGCAACGCCATCGGTCTGACCAGGGTCGGATCCGGATACAGCCAATCGACGCGCAGGCGGCCCGGTGTCGTATACAGACCCTCCAGGCACCGGGGGAGAAGTCGGCCCAGGACCTCTGTGGCGTTCTTCACCATCCGGGCGAGACCGTGTTCCTTCCGGTAGGCATACAGATCGGCATAGCGCTCCCGCAATCCCCATTCACAACGGCCGGATACGGTGCTGCCGAAGGCGGTATCGTCACTGTAGGTTACGATCAGACCCGTCTTCGGGTTGAGCCTTCTGGTCGCCGATCGCCGCGCGATCGGATTTTTCACGGCGCCGGTCTGCAAGGGGAGCGCCGATGGTCTATTTTCTATGTTCACGAGCCCTTGAAGACGTTATCGGGTCAGCGTGCAAAGGGTATGGCCAGCTCCGCAACGTGATTTCCCATACCGGGGATGGAGAGCCCCCGATCCACACCAGCTTCCTCAACCACAAGATACGGCGAATCGGGCCATATCCCCTTGAACGCTGCCTCGACCGCCAGCGGGCTGTCGCGGTGAATCCGTATGGCTTCGCCAGCGCCCGTAGACACCAGTAATTCCTCGGGCCAGTCCAACTCTCTCGCCAATCCCTGCCAGGCGTGGAATCGCTCGATCCCCCGGGCCCCGGCCAATGCAGCCAGTTCGCCGGACAGCAGGGATCTGCGCCGACGCAGTACCGCACCGTGCCTCAGCAGGATTCGCGGCGTGAATCTGCGCGAGGCAAGTTCGGAGGCTACCGGCACGTCGACCGCCCGTTGATTTCGCCCCGGTGATTCATGGAATCCGGTCATGAGCAGCAACCTTGCCACTGGATCATGCGCCTGTAAATTGGCGGCCCCCATCGACAGCACGGCCCAGGGTCGGTCACTGCCCGCCAGTCGCAGGACGGGACGACCGCTGGAACCGTCCACATCCAGCACCGCCCCCCGCAATGGCAGGCTATCGGCATCGGCCCCCCAGGGTTCGATGGCATCGGGCAGGAGGACGGGGCTGGCCAGCACATTGGGATTGGGCTCGAAGGGTATCCGCAGTTCCGCCAGCGAGATGCCACTGTCCCGGATGCTCTGTTCCAACTGATCCTGAATCCAACGGTTCAGCCCCGGCTCATTCAGGACATCACCGAAGCGGGCGCTGCCCAGCGTCGGGATATCGGCGACACTGCGAACGAAAATCCCGTCGTCCCCGGAAAGCCCCGCAAAGAGGGCGCCGGCTGGAGCAACGGCGGATGCGACGGATTCGGTCGAAGGCGCAAGACTCACCTCGGGCTGCGATTTGTCGAGAGATGTCTCCCAGAGGCGAAGCCGTGCCCGGACGCCCGGCTCGACCACCTCCTCCCAGTGCGGCCAAACCTCGCTTGACAACCGCGGCTCCTGCGCCAGCAGTTCCACGCTCTCGCCAAGGGACCGGCCGCCCGCCAGCCGCCGCGCCAGTGAGGACCGCATCAACTCCCGCATTTTGGCGTCGGGACTCGCACCTCTCAACCATTGGCTTTCATAGTCGACAAGTGCGGTGTGCAGGCTATCGCGTTGAGAGCCGTCGAGTGTAATACGCCATGGCAGATGCAGATCGCAGCGAAGTACCTGCGTGGCCGGCACACCTGGCGACAGATCCAGCGCACGGGCCAGCGCAGCCACGCAGTCCCCGACCTCGACGAGGCGTGAGATAAACGCGTCCGTCGAAAACGCCCACACGGCGTCTGACGACAGGTTCCCGCAGAGGTCTTCGAGCCTCAGGGTCGCAGCCGCCCAGGCCGCCCTTTCCTTGCCCCCAAGCTGCTTCGAGACATCTTCCAGCGCCTCCCATGGGGTCCCGAATTTCGCCGGAAGATCCATGCCGCCGACCAGCGCGCCACCCGAGGCAAGCGCTTCGAACATGTGCAGCAAGCGGCGACGGGAAGCGACCGGCCAGGACTCTCGTCGTGCAACATCGGCCGCCAGCCGATCGAGCGCCATGGGAGGGGTTTCCGCGAGCCCTTCCAGAGCCCTGGAAACGATCGGATCCGGTTCCAGAAACCGCTTTTCGATGCGGCCATCGGCCTGGCGCCCCAGGAACGTCCAGCCGCCACGGGGATCGGCCCGCAGGGTCGGATTGAGACGCCAACTGGCCCGATAGCGGTACTCGGGACGCTCGGCCAGGCCGCGAACCAGCGTCTGAAACGGCCGCAGATCGGGCGCGAAACGGCAGGGCGCGGTGGTGGTCTGCACCTCGGTTCGGTCGCCGAATCGGACCTCCGTGACACCCGCCCACAGTCCATGGGGCGTCGACCGGCCGGCCGCCCGGGCGAGATACCGGTAGAGCGTAGATTCGGCCAGTCGCATCGCGCGGTTACGCGGTCCGCCGAGACGGGTTGCCGATGAGGAAATACGGGCGTGGGCGGAAAGGCTCGACAGCGCCAGCGCCTTGTTGAACTGGGAATCATTTCGGGTTCGATCCCAGAGATGGGACCGCTCACGCTCGATCGTGGCGTGATACTCCTGCTCGAACTTCGCGTGCGGCCTTTTCCCGACGACGGACTGTGCCAGATCATTCAGGTCGGGATTGCCGAAACCATCCAGACATTCCAGAGGCCATACCGCAGCCCGCATGACTCCGAAAGGCGCCAGCTTCAAGAGATCACCGGGGGGACGACTTTTCCGTCAGGTGCCGGGTTCTTGCGGACAGGAGACGCCGATGGAGTTCGAGACGACGCCCGAGGCGCTCCTGGTGATGCGACTGCACCGCCAAGACAGCCGCAAAATCCGCGATCGCGGCATGAAATTCTTCCCTGGTGAGCCCGGCCTTCGTCAACCAGGCCATGATCGACTCCGTATCGAGCAGACCCAGTTCACGACAGTATTGATCCGCGAGTGCCTGTATCTGAGCGTCGTCCAGGACAATACCCAGCCGTACCGCCTCTTCCGTGGCAAGTTGGGCGAGAAGCACTTTTTTCTCTATGACCTTGTCGTTCCCGCCCCGCCTGGCAAGCACAGTGAGTTCGGTATCCGCGGGCGGTTCGGTGGTATCTGCGTTCGGATCATTCGGGCGGGTTGGCATTGCAATCGCCATCCTTCGACCTGTTGTCGCCCCCCTACCCCTCAACTGCAGGGTTCACCGGGTCGGGGAAGCGTTGTCTTTTGCCATCATCAGGAAATGCCTTTACGCGACGGCTTGCAGACCCGTACGAGGCACACAAAGGACATACTCTTGCCGCAATTGTCTGCGTCACGCGCGTAGGCGACCAAATGCCTGGCACGAAAATCGTGCGGGCGGATCGCGCTACCGGGATCCGCCCGTGGACTTTCTTCGGAAAGGGGCTACCAAGGGCACATGACCGTGCTGTATTGCAGTTTGCCTGAATCGAGGTAGCTCGGCATCGTACTGATCTTCAAAGAGGTAGACGAAAGCGAGAAAGCCCCGCCCGCGACATTCTCGAGTTGCTCGTCGGAAAGTTCTTCTCCCTCGGCCTCGGCCGCTTCCTTCGCCATGCGCGCCTCAGCCGCCCTCATGACCTCCCGGACCTCATCTTTGCTGAAGTCAAAGCCGGCTGCCTTACCACCCTCGGTGGCGACGGCCAGAAACTCGTCCCCATCCTTGACGCCATTCAGTTTTGTCTGCAGGGCCTCACCATCGGAGCTGTTCAGGTAGTTCTCGTAGAAGTCTATATATGACTCTTTTGACATGTCCGATCCTCCTTCCTTTCTGGGTTACCCGGCCATACGGCCCGGTGTATTGCTCATTGGGGCGCGGTGGTCGCGCCATTCTCACCCGCTGACAGTAAACCACATGTGCAAGATCCGCAACAATCTGCCCGCTGTGATTTCTACGTTCGCATCACCTCGGCTTTCGTTTGCCACCAATACCCTGTCGCGTCACACAACCATCATGGTTCTCGCGCCAGTTTCGAAACGCGACTATCAGTGACACATTGACGCGCTGGTCTGCAACTTGCCTGAGTCGGGAAAGCTCGGCATCGTGCTGATACTTAGGCGATTGCCGGAAAATGACATACCAGATCGCGCCGGGTGAGCTGCGAAGCAGTGAACGGCTTGGGCAGGAAGCCCAAGACCGGTGCCCAAGCAAAGCAGGGACAGCGCCGCGCCGGGATCGTTCGTTATCAAGGCGCGACGACAGG
>JAJDOJ010000252.1 GCA_022340215.1 Gammaproteobacteria bacterium | reverse complement strand
GATCGCCTCCTTCGACTGCCTCCTGATCGCCACCGACCACGACGCCTTCGACTACGAACAGATCCGCGAACACGCCAGACTCATCGTCGACACCCGCGGCGTCTACCCCGAACCCGCCTCGCACATCGTCAAGGCCTGACCTGTCTTAGGCGATTTCTGTCAAATGACATACCATCCTGCTTGGCTTTTCGTCCGTCCTCTGTGTTGCGACAACCGTTCCATAGTTCGACTATGCGCCTGTTGTCGCGCCTAGATGACGAACGAAAGTCCGGCACAATCTGGTATGCTATTTTCCGGCAATCGCCTTAATAGTTTTCGTAGGTCGGATTGGCGCAGCGTAATCCGACAATTCCACCAGACAAGGAAGACACGGCGTTGGACTGTGCCCCCTCTCCCTCGGGAAAGTGGTTGGGGTGGGGGGAAAACACATAGTAGGACCCCCCCTTCCATCCCCACCTACCCTCCCAAAAGTAACACTCTCTCACAATTCCTCGCAAAAGCTGCTACAAGTATGCGCAGGGGGCATTGAGCGATCACTTGCTTAGGGGGGATTTGGCGCGATGAAGCAGTGGTATGTCGTACACACCAAACCGCGCCAGGAGACCCTGGCATCCGAAAACCTCGAGCGACAGTTTTTCGAGGTCTGGCTCCCACTCATCAAACAGGTCCGGCGCCGACGCGGCAGGCACGTCGGTTCCATCGAACCCCTGTTCCCGCGCTACCTCTTCATCCACCTGAGCCTCGGGCATGACAACATCGCGCCGATCCGATCGACCTTCGGCGTATCGAAGCTGGTCCGCTTCGGCGAGTCGCCGACACCGGTTCCGAGGGGACTGATCAGCACCCTAAAGAACCACGCCGACCCGGCAACCGGCTATATCCGCCCCGCCGAAGAACTCTTCAGACAGGGCACGGAAGTCAGGATCCTCGAAGGCCCCTTCGCCGGCCTCAACGCCATCTACCAGAACGACTGCGGCGAGCAGCGCTCCATCATCCTGCTCGACATCCTCGGCAACAGCCGGCGCGTCCGCATCGAAAAGAACCACCTCTGGCCCGCCGCCTCCACCTGACCCAGAGACGCCAGGCGCTGGATCAGCACAGTGCAACCCGGTGATGTCCCGGTCGCGGGAGACGGGTTCAATCGCGAACCACGTTCTCCACGTAGGTCGGATTAGCGCAGCATAATCCGATAATTCAATCTTCCGAATGGGTGTTCACTTTATGAGACTCAGCGAGGGGGAGGTTGCGATCATTCGCCAGTCTGCCGAATCGGTTTTCGGTGATCAGGCGCAGGTGTGGTTATTCGGTTCCCGTGTCGACGACTCCAGGCGGGGTGGTGACATCGACCTGCTCATCCGCCCGGCTCCCGGTGTATCCGAAAATCTCTTGAGGGGAAAAATACGATTCCTTGGCATGCTGGGGCGAGCGCTGGGGGAACGCCGAATCGACGTGATTATCGAACACCGGGTCAATCCGCGACACGTAGGTCAGATAAGCAAAGCGTAATTTGACGACCGACCATCGCAGCCTGTGACCAACCTGGCAACCGTTGCTCGTCACCTACTACGCGTTCGACAACTCAGAACGACAGACGAATAGGAAGAAGCGCATCCTTTTTGAATATTGCTTCCGCTACGTTGCACTTCGATCTCCTTCCCGGCATTCTCCACCCGTTTGAGATGACCAGACTCAAATGCCCCAAGAATCACTTTCTCTTCAGATTTGAGATTGATAGAAGTATTTCTCCGTTCAGTGATGACGGTGCTCCGTTTTCACGGGGAATCCCGTCGTGAGTGAAATGGAGCGTATCACCGTCGATCCAAACCAATGTGGGGGACGCCCGTGTATCAGGGGACTCAGGATCAGGGTATCGGATATTCTAGATCTGCTGGCATCGGGTGCGAAGCGGGAAGAGATACTTGAAGATTACCCCTATCTGGAAAACCAGGACATCACAGCAGCGCCGGAATATGCGGCAAAACAACTTGACCATAGTATTTGTACGCGTTGCCTGAATGCGCCTTCTGGTCGACGCCCAGCTTCCCCGGCCCGCAGGATAGTGAATAGAGAGCAAGGCGAAAAGCTGATCGAGATCAAATATTATTCGCGATCTACTCCACCCACAGCGTATCCAGCATGAATTCGATGGCGTCGAACGGTGCCACCGATAAAGGATCATCGTTCTTGTAGACCCCGATCTGAATCCAGTGGGCCTGCCGGTTTTCATACGCCTCCAGCACATGGATTTCCGGGTCCACCAGCCACGCATGCGACACGTCGGCCTGCAGGTAGATCGGCATCTTCTCCGCGCGATCGAGCCTCGCGGTGGATGGAGAGAGGATTTCACAGACCCAGTCGGGCGCCATTTCGAACCAGGCGGTATCCGGCAAGACCGGCATGCGTTCCCTGCGCCAGCCCGCCAGGTCCGGCACCAGCACATGAGGACCGAGGTGGAGTTCCGGTTCGTCGAATATCCACCAGCCTCCTGGCCCGCCTGAGCCTTTGTCGAAAGGCTGAAACAGTTCTCCGCCCAGGGAGGCGGAGGCCCTCGCATGTCTCGGGCCCGGTCGGGGGTGGGTGTGCAGTCGTCCGTTGACGATCTCCGCGACCTTGTTCGGCGGGACTCTTAACAGGTCTTCGTAGCTGGCCTCATTGGGTACTGGTTCGATCATATGCTGATCTTAGGCGATTTCTGTCAAATGACATACCATCCAGCTTGTCTTTTCGTCCGTCCTCTGTGTTGCGACAACAGAGACATAGTTAGACTATGCGCCTGTTGTCGCGCCTTGATGACGAACGAAAATCCGGCGCAATCTGGTATGCCATTTTCCGGCAATCGCCTTAACCTACCTGACGCACAAGGCCACCGAGGCCGCACCATCCGGAAATCATCCTGACCAGCCCCGTCACCTCCCTCTGACCACCATCCACCCCATCCCCAGATATTCCTTCACCGCCAGCGTCGTCTGGTACATCGCCCCCGCATCCGGCAGATAATCCAGCACCGTCCGTGCCGGATCGTGGATCGACCGCACATCCGTCGGTGCCGCCACCGCATCGATCCCCCGCGCACGAAACAGCTTCATTGCCCGCGGCATGTGCAGCGCCGAGGTGACCAGCAATACCCTGCCAATCCCCCGTTCCCGCAATATCTCCCCCGT
>JAJDOJ010000251.1 GCA_022340215.1 Gammaproteobacteria bacterium | reverse complement strand
GGCCGACGACGAGTCATTGGGCGCCGGGCTTGCCGAGGCCGAAAGACGACTCGCCGAAGCGTCCGCTGCGCTGACAACGGAACGGCGCGCGCTCGAGGCATACGACGGGGAGAGCATTCGCACCCTTGCGACCAACAGCCGAAAGGTGGCAGGGGATGCGGAACGGAAGTTCAATGACGCCCGGCAGGTGTTTGCAGGTGTGCGATCGCTGGTGGAGGTCGGTCGCGAGAAGGGACTGTTTGAAAGGGCGCAGGAGGCCCGGGACCGCGCCAGCGTCTGCGTCGACAATCTGGCCCGGGTCGAAGCCCGCGCAGACGGCGTCAAACGCCTGCGGGAAGTGCTGTTGCAGTGCCAGCAGCAGGCGTACGAGAAACACCGCGCACCGTTTCGCGAACGGGTGGAGAAGCTGTCCAGACTGGCGTTCGGTAAGGACGTCCAGGTTGAACTCGCCGAAAATCTGACCGTTTCCCGCCGAACCATGGACGGCGTGACGCTGGAGTTCCGGCAACTCAGCGGGGGCGCACAGGAACAACTCGGACTCGCTTCCCGCCTGGCGACGGCCATGCTGCTGGGCGACGACGGAGGCCCGCTGATGCTCGACGACACCCTCGGTCACTCGGACCCGGAGTGTCTGCGAGGTTTAGGGGCGATGCTGGGCGGCGGGGCAGGCGCAGGTCGTGATATTCACCTGTCAGCCGGATCGCTTCGCACATGTCGGAGGCGCCACGACGGTTCGATTCTGACTGCGTGGAGAATCACATCGGGGGCAGATCCCGCTGCGGGATCATTCCATCTCAAAAGCCCGGGTACTTACGCCAGATCCGCTGGTTCAGTGCTTCATTCCCGCTGTGCTCGCCGATTTCCCAATCCTTGAATGCGTAAAGGTCTTCAGCCAGCTCGGTTATGACTTCGCGCAGTTCCAGCGGCTCCAGCCACTCAGCCGGGATCGCCTTCACCCCGTGCATTGTGCCCAGCAGATTGCCGGCGATCGAACCGGTGGAATCCGAGTCGCCATCATGGTTCACCGCCAGGATCACGCCATGCCTGAAGTGACGGGCGACCAGTGCGCAATAGATGGAGATCGCCAGTGCCTCCTCCGCGATCCAGCCTTGCCCCAACCGGGCGATGGCTTCGTCATGCGGCAGGCCGGCAGCGGCAAGCTGCTCGGCCATCTCGATCGCGCGCAGGGTTTCTTCATGGCCTGTCTCCACCCGCAGGATGGCTTTCGCAGCGGCCAGCGCTTCGGGCAGCAAAGCCCCGTCGGTCAGCGCCAGGATCAGCACGGCCAGCACGCCGCCGGTCAGTGCCCCGGTCGGATGTCCGTGCGTCAGGGCCGCCAGTTCTGTTCCCAGCCGGAAGGTGTCCTGTGGCGATTCCTGTTGGCGCAGCCGCCACGCAAACAGCCCCACCGGGGCCACTCGCATGACGCCGCCACAGCCCTTGCTTTCGTTGCGCGCAGGCTCACCCAGCGAGCTCATGGCTCGCAACGAGGACAGACAGGTGTTGCCCGGTGCGCGTCGGCTGTGCAGCTGGCGCTGCTGAAAGAGCCAGCCGGTTTCATCCACGCCAAAGTCGATATCGCAGGACGGGCGCTCCCCTTGGGTCTGCAGCCAGCGCAGGTAGGCGTGCGCTGTCACGCCGGAATAGGTCGTGATGCCCTTGAAGCAACCCCGCACCCAACCACGGATCAGTCCCTCGGCAGTGAACAGGGTCATCTGCGTGTCGTCGGTGATCGTCCCCGCAGAGCCATAGGCGGGGGCGTAGCTGATGATGCCGTCCGGGCCGAAACGCCGGAGGATCTCGGTTCGCTTCATGAATTCAACCGGCGCGCCCAGCGCATCACCGACGGCGCCGCCCAGAAGGCATCCCAGGAACCGTCCCTGAACAGTGCGCCGTTGCTGGCGCCTGCTGCGCCATGCGGGCGGCGAGGACACCACCGGTTCTTCCTCCGCTACGGTTTCGGCAACGGGCTCTGCCTCGTCCTTTCCGGCAAGCGAGTAGTGGACGCCCAGTTCGGTACCGTGCTCCGGGTGCGGAAACTGGCCAAGCCCGATCAGGTATTCCGCACTTTTAGCGTCCAGCGGGCGAAACGCGGCGACCCGGAGTCGCCCGTCTTTCCTGGCAGTGACGGCGGCGATCAAGGTGTCACCGCGCTGGACCGTGACCAGCTTGGAGTCCAGGTCCACCGGCCCGATTTCGAGCCACCAGTTGTCACCAGCGGCGGAAATGACCTCCCGGGCGTCCTCCGGCGCAAGCAGATGTGCAAGCCGCTCCATCGCCGGTTCGAGCTGCTGCCAATTGGCCTTGCCGTTCTGGCTCCGGTGCTGCAAGCCATGCAGCATCACGGCCAGTGGCAGCTCGCCATTCTCGGGTATCGCAGATTCCAGGTCGGCCACCGGGACTGGGTACGGAATGTCCGGCAAGCCATAGCGCGCCAGAGTCCGGGGCTTGAGCCGAAGCTCAGCGAAGTGCTGCATGTTGTTCGTATCGATCCTCGGGTTGTCCCGCCTTGCGGGGAATCACAAGGCGACGAAGTTGCAGGCCACAGTATAGTCATAGACGATTTTAGGGACACGCTGAGCAGATCGGGTGCAATGCAGGAACTCACAAACTCACATGACGCGACTGTCGGGGTAAGATCCCGCCCACATTGCCAGCCGGCTACCCAGTTTTCGAGACCTTGGTCAAGCGTCCGAGAAGCTCTTCGTTTCTGCGATCACCATCGGCGAGATCGCCTACGGGCTGTGTATCCTGCCCGACTGCAAACGCCGGTCAGGCCTGTGCCAACGATTCGAACGATTCATCGGCATGGCCTTCGATCAGCGCGTGCTCGCTTACGACGAATCCGCGGCCCGCATCTACGGTGATCTGATTGGCGGGCATAAGGAACTCGGACTTCTGATGAGTGTACCCGATGGTCAGATCGCCGCGATTGCTCGTCGCGACCGTTTGTCGGTAGCGACCCCGAATGTATTTGACTTTGAAAACTGCGGTATCGACGTGATTAATCCCTTCAATGTGTCCTAACCAGAGGAGTGATTCACATGTGGCGCAAATTTTTCGCAATAATCACCATCGCCTGCCTCTCCAGCAGCTATGGTTACGCGGGGAAATACAATAGCATTTTGAGCATCGGTGATCCGATGCCGACCTTCGAACGTCTCCCGAGTGTCAGCGGCGAGACTCTTTCTTCTAGTGATCTCACCAGCGAGGTTGTCGTGCTGGTATCGTTGGCCAATCACTGCCCCTGGGTGCGCGGTATGGACCCGCAACTGGTGACCCTTGCCAATCAGTTTAAAGACCGGGATGTCACCATAGTCGGCTTTGGCGTGAATCACCGCGAAGACGATCGCCTTCCTGCCATGAAGAAACATGCCCAGGAGCAGGGATACAACTTTCCTTACGTATATGATGAATCCCAGGAACTCGGCCGCAAGCTGGGCGCCACCCGTACGCCGGAATATTTCGTCTTCAACAGGGAGGGCAAGCTGGTTTACATGGGGCTGATTACCAACTCTCCGGCCAAAGTCACCTTTGGTGGCAGTATCAAACATATAAACGGTAAGCCCACCGAGTTCTACGTCAGTGATGCTGTTGAGGCCACCCTGGCGGGCAAACCCGTCGCGGTGACGGAAACCCGCGCCCACGGCTGCTCAGTGAAATATGAAAACTAACACGCTGGCGCGTATTGTGCTGACCGGCCTGTGCGCGATGATGTTGACGGCTTGCCAAGAAAGCGAAAAGGCAAACACGACACCGGCGACCGTTGAACCGGCCATTGACCGGATGGCGCCCGTCACCCTGGCCGACTGGCCCACCGTCAGGAATCGCTACCTCGGTAAAATCCTGGTCGCCGACCTGTGGGCCAGTTGGTGCATCAGTTGTATCGAGCGTTTTCCCGCCATGGTCGAACTCCGCCACCGTTACCGCGAGCAGGGAGTACAGTTCATATCCCTCAACCTCGACGACCCCACCGACGCCGAAGCCCTGCAGTGGTCCAACAAATTCCTGCAAAAAATGAATGCCGATTTCCCCCACTACCATATGCAGGAAAACCTGATGAAGAGTTTTGAAGCCCTGAACCTGCTGGGTATTCCGGTGGTGCTGGTTTTCGATAGTGAAGGTACGGAGCGTTTTCGTTTGACCGGCGATAATCCGAATCGACAGTTCGGTGAGAAAGATGTCGAAGACGCTATCCAGTCGCTGCTCTGAATAAGCTGTTGTTCTCCCGTAACCTTTACGCCAGGAGATGAAGATAGCGCCCCAACCACTCGGACGGCTCCCGGTGGGAAGACTCCAATTTCATCTCCATAGTATCTGCTTGGGGAACTGATGGCCCTCGCGTTTTTTCCCTCACATGATCCTGGATCACACACAGCCCGCTCTCAGATGTGATTTGCAAATGCGGCGCTTCCAAGGCGCTGCGAGGTCCTCTTCGTCGATGAACGTGACGTCGAGCGGGTGAATGGGGCCGGTGGCACGCAGAATCGCGGGTTCGAT